>JAAANX010000133.1 GCA_009909085.1 Cyanobacteria bacterium GSL.Bin1
AACGCAACAGCCAGAGGGCCAAGGGGGCTAAAACGCCCAACTGCTTCACCTGAGCGCGGATTTGTTCAATCCCGATTTGCTGGACGAGCGCGATCCCCAGGACAAGGATCATTCCCAAAGCAAACAACCCCAAAAAATCAAGCCATCTCCGACGTTGAGGCGAGGATTTGTTCTCTTGCTTAGGAGATGGGTCAGCCATATTTGCGAATTGAGGTACGAGTCCATTCTATTCCGAGTGCCAATTTACTGAAAAAATCCGCAATCAAGCGATCGCGTCACAACTATGAGAGGGTTTGGCGAGATGGAAGAGCGATCGCCACCCTATTTACCCGCGCCATTATTTGAAAAAACTGGGGTATCGTCAGAACCAATATAACCAAATTGCCAATTATGCCCTAACTCAAAGCGGGATTAATATTCTTGCTCGGCGATCGCGTACCAGAAGACTTTCGATTGACCCGAAGGGTCACCGAGCTTCCCTCGATCGCGCTCATTAAGTTTCAATATCCTCAAGAAATTCTGAGGCTGGATCAACACCTGTGACCAACAAACGATCGCGCGCCCGAGTACAAGCCACATACAGCAAATGCCGTTCTGTCCGATAAACTTCTTCTAAATCCGCTTCATCGGCAACCGTTTCAATCCGTTCTTGTAAGGGAATCACTTCATCATCACACGCCATGACCGCAACCGCCCGAAATTCCATTCCTTTGGCTAAGTGCATGGTGCTAACGGCAATACAGTCGGAAGTGGGAATAATTTTATGGTCTAACTCGACAGAGTTCGCTTGAGCCAGTTCAATAGCGTGTTTTGCTCGTTCCAGTTGTTGCGTTTCTCGAACGAAGATGCCAATTTCATAGGGCTGAAACCCATTGTCGAGACAGTCTTTAATCCATTTGCCAACGGTTTGGATTTCCTGATTGGAATCGGAAAGAATCTCCAGTTGCGGTGGGGGACCATTAAAAACAGAGACAGTTCCTTTGCGTTCTTCTACATTGCCGTCCACATCGCTTAAAGAGAAGGGGAGGAGACGATCGGCTTTTTCTCGGATTTGGTGGCTGGTGCGATAATTAATATTTAAGGTGCGCGATCGCCCTCTGATATCAACCCCTAATGCTTTCCATGAAAACGGTTGCTGGAAGATGCGCTGACCTTGATCGCCGGTGAAAAAGAGACTATCTGGATGTTGTTTGCCTAAACTCGCCAGAAAATGTAACTCAGCGATTCCCAAATCCTGTGCTTCATCGACAACGGCAAAGTCAAAGGGATATTCGCTAGACTCAACTAAAGCCTCCTCTACCCTCCGAAAAATGCCTGCCCAGGTGACTAAGTTTCTCTGATCAAGTTCTTGGTTAACGCGCTCAAAAATTGACCACAAGGCTTCTCGTTGTTTCCCGCCAAGACGAGTTTTTCGTCCCAGACGCGGGACTTCCCGATAGGCTTCCCAGGATTGAATCTGCCAAGCATCAGCCACTTCTGTCCATTCTTCCCATAAGAACCGTTCAGTAAAGCGATCGGGTGCGATTTCTGCTCCTACTTCTACCAGCAGCGATCGCCGCACATCCGGTGTAGCAATTTTCGGCTGACCCAATTTCTGTTTATACAGTTCATAGCCAAAGTCTTTAATCGATCTCACCCAAACGCGATCGGCGATTTCCGAGTTACTGCCAATCAGACGCTCTAGTTTAATGGCAAGGGCATCAGCAAGAGCATGAGAAAATGTGGTGAGTAAAACTTTTGCTTGGGGATGCTGACGAGCTAAAAAGACCGCACGATGGAGGGCGACGATGGTTTTCCCGGTTCCAGCCGAACCAGAAACGCGGGCGGGTCCATTAAATGGGCGTTCGACTAATTCTCGTTGAGCAGGATGCAAGAAAACACTCCATTTTTCCCAAGGAAACGCTAAAGCCCGCTCTAATTCCTCGACATCAGTAAGAACTCGAAAACGGCGTTGTGCATCGGGATGGTTAAAGGGATCGGTGTCGGAGGGAACTTCTTTGGCAATCTTCGGTTTACCGCCAGTCGCGAGTTCTAATAGAGCTTCTGCTGCTTCTTGGGGTAAATGTTCGGCAATGTCAAAGAGAGTGTCTTCTGTGGCTTGTCGCACTTCTTTCAGCCAGTCGGTCGGAACGCCATATCCGAGTAAATCATCATCGCTCACTTCGGCAAATAGCAAGGGCTTTTTCGGTTTCTTGGCGGTCTCGCGCTCAGGGGAAGAAATGGTAACCTCTTCTACAGTTTCCCGCACTTCTACAATTTGTGCTGCTCCTGTGCGAGGATGGCATTCAATTTTTCGTTTTCTAGCCCAAGCATAAGCATCATCATGGTGATCCACATAGCAAAGCAGTAAACTGGTGTCTGTTTTGTGGATAATGAGGCGCAAATCGCGGTTAACACTAACCGACCAGAATCGGGCATCTTTTAGGCGATCGAGTTTATGAAATTTTAGACTCGGTTGAGCAGGATTCATTTGCAGGTCAAAGGCGGTGGTTTTGACTGCTTTTTGTTCCTGATTGGTTAGTTGTGCCAAACTATTTGTAAATGTGTCTGCAATGCGAAATTCCATGTCTATTCTTGACTTAACTTTTAGATATTTTAAGAAAGATCAATAATAATTTGATTGATTTTGCTTTTGAGATCAGGTAAGTTTGTTTCAACAATCATCCATACTTCCTCTAAATCTACCCTGAGATAATTGTGAATTAGTACATCTCTTAACCCTGCCATTCTTCGCCAAGGAACATTAGGATATTGCTCCCGCGTTTCCGAAGATAAAAGTTTGGTTGCTTCTCCAATAATTTCTAAATTGCGAATGACAGCATCTTGCATCATGCGATTTTGTAGAAAGACTTCCTTGCCTTCAATTGTATAGGCTTCTATATTTTCTATACAGTCTTTGATATTACTCAAGTAAAGAAGTTCATTTTTCATAATGGAATCGCTTCTTCTAATACTTTTTCTCGGATTATTTCATGGAGATTTTCAGGTTTAGCAATATCAACTTTTATGCCGAGTAAGTCTTCTAGCTCTTGTTTTAGTGCGATTCTATCTAGCAAACTAATTCCTTGTTTTAAATCCATTAATAAATCAAGATCGCTATTTGGGGTTGCTTCTCCTCTCGCGTAAGACCCAAAAACACGAATATTAGAAGCTCCATATCTTGCTGAAATCTCTATGATTTCTTGTTGTTTTGCTTTAAGATTTGGGGGAATTGGACTGGTATTAGTTCGATTCATCTAGAGTTTCCTTAATAATTTGTTTGATTTAATTGATTTCCTGTCAAAAATCACTGAATATCGTCTAAAATTTGTTGAAGTTGTTGTTTTAATTGAGGAAAATCTTGCTGAGCCGTATTCCACAAAATCTTTAGATTAATTCCAAAATAGTGATGGATCATTTTGTCTCTCATTCCTGCAATTTCTTTCCAAGGGACGCTCGGATAAGCATCTCTTATTTCTAGGGGAACTTGCTTGGAGGCTTCACCGACAATTTCTACAGCACGGGTAACCGCAAAAATGGTTTTTTGATCAGCTTGAAAGGCAGCAAAGTCAAAACCAAGAATAAATTGTTCAGTGGCATTAATGGCATCAAGCATATCTTGTAAGTAGTCTTCTACTTTGCGATTGCTCATAAATAAATGACTTCTTTTAGGATATTTTTTCCCAAGTGCGGTTTGAGTCCATCTTTCGTTACTAAATCGACTTTTCTACCCAGTTTTTCACTCAATTGATTTTCTAAGTGGCAAAAAGTGAACAGTCCAAACTCAATATCAGGACTAAACTCAACTAAAATATCAATATCGCTATTGTCATCTTCTTCCCCTCGGACATAAGAGCCAAAAATCCCCATTTCTTTGATTTGATATTGTTCTTTGATTTCAGGAAAATAAACTCTTAATTTTTGCAAAATGTTTTGCAGTTCACTGGATTGTTTAGAAGTTTGATCAATCATAATCGCTCTTGTTTTCCCTAAAAATCTAAGGTTTGCGCTTGACTTGTGCTGGAAATTATTCCGTCTTCTAGCTCTTGTTTCAGTGCAATCCTATTCCTTCCCAAAGTTCTTCTAGAGGGAAGGTTTTTCTTTGTTTTGCCTCAAGTAGGCTTTGTTTAACGACGTGAGCGAGAATTCCCCCATCTTAACGAAGTAGATGGGGGATGAGAGCGAACTTAGAACGAAGCCTGATCTATTTGTGTTATACTTTATTTATCA
>JAAANX010000134.1 GCA_009909085.1 Cyanobacteria bacterium GSL.Bin1
GTAAGCCCCGTCGAAGTGTCGGGGGCGATGTGCCTAGATAACTGGCGTAGGGGAGCAATGCCCGTTCGTGAGGATGGGAAGCCAGCACTCTAATCTCTGATTGAGTGCTGGAGGATGTCACCTAATTCCCTCCCCTTTTTAACACAACAGAGAGGGGAATTTTTCTGACTTATTTACCGAATTGGGTTCCAGTTAGATGAGACCTGTAGCTCACTATAAGGCTTGGGGCAAACTTTGGCTTGTTGATGAACTTTTGATGAGAAAATTGGCTGATAAGTGTCACCCGTTAGATACTCTAAGGTACTTCTTATCGCTTGTTGAGTGAGATACGATATATTCTGATCTGGTTGATTATTAACCGCAGGGACTAAAATCCAATAAGCATCAAGTTGTTTTCCGTACACTCTTTTGATGAAAGATAATAAAGAATAAGGAGGATTGGGGTAAGAAATACCAATCTCAGGTTGCTCATAGTTGGGAAGAAAATGTTTGATAATTATTTCGGGATTCATTTCATCTAAGAGAAGATATGACCCAATGAAAATTACCGTTTTTGCTTGAGCCACTCGAGAGGCTAGGCTTGAAGATAAATGATAAACACTGAGGGCTTGAATGGACTTAAGACTTTTCTGTTTTATCGCTTCTGCAATGTGACGCCCTGCACTGTTATCCGCTTTTCTTTTATCCCCATAGCCTATAACCAAAAGCGGCACTTCTTGACCTGAGGAATCACTCATAGTTGATTAAGAAATATAATTTAAAGCTTGATCTTAGTTTTGAATTATAGTTTTTATTTAAAAAATCTGCAATAAAACTCATTACAGTAAAACTGAATTAAAACTCTTAATTTTGAGATTTTATTGAGTTTCTTTTTCCAGATTATTACGGGTTTTCTGATCAAAAGCACAGTTTGGTTTTATCTTGAATCGATAATTTTTATGATATAAAAAACTTTCTTTGAGAATAAACTGTTGCGATAGTAAAAACTGCTCACTCATCAAAAGTAATCCTTAACGAACTAAACCCCTTATTTAGGTTTGATCCCAATTGTTTTTAGTCATCTCATTTCCCATCCTCACTGTAAGCATTATCTTTTTGATTGCAAGTTTGTGTCTTATTCACTCTGTGACACCAATAGAGAGCGAAAGATCTATTTGTGATTAATTAACTATTCAGTTATATTTAGAAATAAGGAGTTATGTAAATCAGAGGTTACAAGCAATGGATCATCCCAATCGCTTACCATTGGACAATTCTGTCCCTTCAGTTTCTCGACGACAGCTACTCAACTTTTTTACGGGTGCGGTTGTAGCGAGTACCGCTGGGGCTGCCCTTTATCCGGTGCTCAAATCCTTTACGCCTCCTTCAGTAGGAAATGGAAACAAGGGCATCATCGCTAAAGACAAAATGGGGCATCCCATACCAGCCAGTCAGATTTTAAGTCAACCGGTAGGAACCCGCGCCCTGGTTGCTGGATTAGCCGGAGAACCCACCTATTTAACCGTACAAGAAAATCAAACCCTTGGCGATAGGGGAATTGTTGATAATTGTACGCACTTGGGTTGTACATTTCCCTGGAATGAAAATGCCCAACAGTTCCAATGCCCTTGTCATGGTTCTCGCTTCGCCCCAGATGGTTCTGTAGAAAGGGGTCCAGCGGATCGTCCTTTGAAGTTAGTTCATGTTGCGGTTAAAGATGACCAGATTTGGATTTTCCCTTGGACAGAAACTGATCCCCGTACTGGAGAAACCCCTTGGTGGGTTTAGTTTAATGATTCTGTTCTGCTTCAGGCAACACGCAGGAGTTCAGTGAGAATAGCTTCTACCGGGCGCGGTTCCCAATTTAATTCTTTTCTGGCTTTGCTGGCATCAACGCGCACACAGCGGTCATAAATATAATGAACTCGTTCTCGACTCAGGGGCGGTTGCCAATTCAGGAAATGTCCAATGGGGGTGAGAAGACTACCTAACAAACGAATTAACCATTGGGGTGCTTCTTTGGGCGTGGCAATCCCGGTTTTTTCACTCAGGAAGTCGAACATTTCGCCAATGGTCAGTTCACCAGCAGAGATAATGTAGTGTTCTCCAGAATGTCCAATCGCAACCGCGTTGAGCATTGCTGTTACGAGATCGTCTACATGAACAATGCCAGTGGGCCGATCGCGCCCTGGCCAAAATTTTAAGTTCCCACTGCGAAAAAGCTTGACAATCTGACCAAAGTGAGGATCATCTCCCCCAAAAATACCTGAGGGTAAAACACTAACCACCGGTAAGCCTTGTTCTGCCATTTGATCAACGAGGTTCTGTGCTTCGTACTTCGTCCAATCATACGCCGAAGAGAAGCCCGTTTGTTGTCGAGTAAACGTTTCATCAACCACTTGCCCTTGCGTATCTCCGAGAACGCCAATGGTGCTGCAATAGACAATTTTTGACACCCCTTGGGCTTGTGCCGTTTCCATCACTGCTTGCGTGCCTTCAATATTCACCCGTGCCATAGCTTGGGCATTGACGACGCCTAATTCCACATAAGCCGCCACATGAAACACCACATCCACCCCGGACATTGCTTTTTCTAAAATTGCGCGATCGCAGATGTCTCCTTTGACCAATCTGACTTGCGACGCTGCCAGTCGGGATAAATCACTGGTGGGACGCACCAAGCCCACCACTTCATCCCCCCTTTTTTCTAAGGCCCGTACTAGGTGAGAACCGGTAAATCCATTTGCCCCTGTTACTAACGCTTTCATAGTTCTTTCTCGTACATTCGATACGTTTTATAAATCTTGGCGCCGGTTTCTTCAATTAAACGACGGGACGGCAAATTATCAGCATACACCCAAGAGAGTTCCGCACTTTTGTAGGACTTTTTGTTTTGAAACGCCGCCTGAATCAAAGCCAGAGGCACCAACTTCCGGCGGTATTCTGGGAGGCAACAAATGACAATGACGCGTCCAGCGTGGATTTGCCGGCGATACCAGAGAAACTTAAGAATGCCCCACCAGTTGAGTTTGCCATTCACCTGTTTGAGCGCAATGTTATAGTCCGGGAGTCCCATAAAAAAGCCGATCATTTCACCATTATCCTCAGCAATGGGAAAAACATCGGGATCCACTAAATCTTGCAGCGATCGCGCTTGCGCCATAAACTCTTCTTCCGTGCGCGGCGTCGAACTCCAACTGTCTTCAAACAAGCGCGTAAACAGCTCATAAATCTTCGCAATATCGGCTTGAAACCCTTCTCCTTTGGTCTGCAAGGGACGAAAGGTTATTCCCGAACGACAGGCAATGCGGTAGGCTCTCTCAAATTTATCACCTAGCCCTTCCTCCAGAGAAAGGTGATACGCATAAGCTTCTTTGGCAATGGTTCCACCGTGGGCTAGGAACAATTCTTCATAATACGGCGGGTTATAGGGCATCATAATTTGGGGAGGAGACTCAAAGCCATCCACCAGCCATAAGCAATTATTGTGAGTGGATAAATCAATGGGACCGCGCATTTGGGTCATCCCCTGTTCTCGCAACCAAGTTTCTGCCGCCTGAAATAAAGCGGTGGCAACCCCTTGGTCTTCAATGCACTCAAAGAAACCAAAAAAGCCAATATTTTCTCCTTCTTTGGCAATTAAACGCTCATTGACTGCCGCCACAATCCGTCCCACAGGCACCTGATCAGCATTGAGAGCAATAAAAGGTTGAAAGCGACCATATTGGTGAAAGGGATTTTCAGGGGAGAGTTCTTTTTCTGTCTCACTTTTCAGCGGAGGAACCCAATTCGGATCGGTTTGATAAACCCGCCATGGCAGATTTAAAAATTGTTCTTTTTCAGCGGGAGTTGTTACCGGTTGTACCGTAACGCTTGTTTGGGAAGTAACCACAGCAATTTATTCTGGAGAATACAACGGAGTAGAGGAGGTGAGGAGAAATAAAAGGGTAAGAATTAAGCACTAATGACCGGTTGGTAAACTAGATCGCGGGTTTGCACCATTGCTGAAACCAGTTGATCCATTTCTGCTTCCGTATGCAAGGCATTGGCGGTAATGCGGAGTCGGGGTTTGGCAATAAACCAAATCGGAGAAACCCAAATATTATGATCAGCCAAGAGGGTGCGTCCAAAGTGCTTAGGATTAATTTCCGGCGGCAAGAGGACAGGAATCACATTCGTTTCGCCAATAGCTTCAAATCCGGCTTCTTTCAAACGCGATCGCAGATAGTGGGTATTGTATTGTAATTTTTGTACCAGTTGTGGATTACTACGCACTTGACGGATACTTTCTAGGGCAGCAGCAGTGGTCGGTGGCGGTAGTGAAATTGTCCCAATGGAGGTTGGCGACACATTTAATAAGGGGATTAACTCCGGAACATGAGAACTAATGGCAGCACCGGCTGAGGCAGCAAATTTAGAAAAGGTCGTCATTACTAAAGGGATGACGCCTCGCGCGATCGCGTCTCGGGGCGTCATTTGGAAATGTTCAAATATCCCATGCCCAGTTGCGCCAATTGCCCCACTCCCATGGGCTTCATCTAAAAATAAAACACTGCCTTCATAATTAGACAGCACTTCAATCATTTCGGGTAAGGGGGCAATATCTCCATCCATGGAAAAAACGGTATCAGTCACCACGAGAATCCGATCATCGGGACGAGCATATCGTTTTAACTTCCGGGCGAGATCTTGAGTATCACAATGTCGATAGGCTTTGACACGGACTTTTGGGCTATGACCAAATACTTTACCGGAACGGGTATTAGCGTTAACAACTGCTGACACAATACAACCATGATTGAGCACATCAGTCATAATCAGGGTTTCTCTAGTATGCTCAAATCCGGGAACAGGAATAGCAAGATGACAAAAGGCATCGGCTAATGCTTGCGTTGCCATCCAAGCATTTAAGAACAACTGGGTATGAGGTAACCCTTTAAATGCGGAAATTTCCTCTTCGAGTTCCCGATGTAAATCAATGCGCCCACTCAGTACAGAACAGGAACTATTGGAAGTTCCATAATGATGAATCGCATTGATCGCTGCTTCTTTAACCGCCGAATTTTGGACTAAGCCTAAGACATCATTGGTACAGAAAGTCAGAACAGTTTGTCGCGTGCCATCTTTTGGGTGCTCAATCTCGACAAAGTTTCCTTGTTTACTATGGCAGATGTATTCATCGGGAGCAAGCCCACTCTGGTACCAGCGCTGGACATATTCTTTAACAGTTTGCACGAGTTCACTCCTCTCTCCTGGGTTTTAATAGCGACTACGCTTTGAGTCGGTTGATTGAAGGGTATATTCCTAGCCAGATTGTAGCAGGGGAGGTAAATGACCTCCATTGCTTGTAAATCTTCTTTCTTTTGATAGTTTTCTCATTTCTCAATTATTGCTTCAATCGCCACTGTTACGCTACTCAATCAGTTTAAAAAAAATATGGTAAATTATCTCATCACAGGAGCCAATCGTGGCATTGGCCTAGAATACTGCAAGCAGCTAAAAGCAAAAGGAGAAACAGTGATTGCGGTTTGTCGCGAACCGAGTGAAGAATTGAAAAGTTTGGGGGGACAAATTGAATCAGGAATTGATGTTACCTCTGATGATTCGGTGACAGAACTTGTCAAACGCCTCCAAGGAACGACCATTGATGTCTTAATTAATAATGCCGGAATTATCGAAGCGAATTCCTTAGATGATTTGGACTTTGAGAGTTTAGAACGCCAATTCCGGGTCAATGCAGTGGCACCGTTGCGGGTCACGAAGGCCCTTTTACCGATGATTCCTCAAGGTGGGAAAATTATTTTAATGACCAGTCGCATGGGGTCAATTGAGGATAATACTTCTGGTGGTTTTTATGGCTATCGTATGTCAAAAACAGCGCTCAGTATGGCAGGGAAATCCTTAGCAGAAGATTTAAAGCCACGCCAAATTGCTGTTGGGATTCTCCACCCAGGAATGGTGCAAACTCGCATGACCGGTTTCTCTGGCATTACACCTACCGAATCAGTGGAAGGATTATTAAAACGGATCGAAGAACTCAATTTAGAAAATTCTGGGACGTTTTGGCACGCGAAAGGAGAAGTGCTGCCTTGGTAATTCGTTATTAGTCATTTGTCATTTGTCATTTGTCATTAGCTATTAACTGACAGAGGGCAAATGACTCAGAAAAAATAACTGATTACTGCTAGAATGGCATCACATTTTCCACTAAAATTTTTGTGCCAATTCCCATTAAGATTAAACCACCAACAATTTCAACTTTGCCTTGGCAAAAATGACCAAAACGATGACCCATGAAAACGCCAAAAAAGCAAAGAATAAATGTTACTAAGCCAATCATCGTTACCGTTAAGGGTAAGGGCATTTTGATGACAGATAAGCCAACGCCAGCGGCTAATGCATCAATACTGGTCGCGATCGCGAGTCCCAATAAAGTGGAAGTATCAAGGGGATTAAAGGGTTCTTCTTGCTCATCTTTTAAAGCTTCGTAGATCATATTTCCCCCTAACCATCCCAATAAAAGAAAAGCAACCCAATGCGCGATCGCGCTAACCAATTCCCGAAATCCTAATCCCATCATCCAGCCTAAAACGGGCATTAACGTTTGAAAGACACCAAAAAATAACGCAATCTTCAACGCCTTATTAATTTTAATTCGTTTAATTAACAAGCCACTGGTCAACGAAACAGCCAGTGCATCTGCTGCTAAGCCAATGCCCATTAAGCCAATTGTGAGAAGTTGCATATTTTGCTTCTATGAACAATAAAGGAACCGAAATTAGTTTCATCATAATGGTTTCTTTCTTTTAATTGGTTCACAATTACTTCATATTCCCTTGATTTTTTTTTCATAGTTTGCTCTCGCTTTAAGACAAGAAAAAACTGTTCTTAGTTTCAAGGTGACACGATTCATCATCAGGAAATTAGAAAGTGACTTGATGAATTGAAAAAAATAGTTGTCAAACTCATCAATTGTCTCCATAAAGAATTTGAGGTAATTCTCTCAAGGAAAAAACCATTGTCTCCGTAAATATTACTATGTGTAACGATTTTCCCTGTCGCGAATGCAGCGAATTCCTGACTGGCGAGTGGCAATCATACCGATAAACGCTGAATTCAAGCTGAAAACACATGATACTCAAGCTGAGAAAGTGGATCCTACTTTGACTAGTGGACATTGAAAAATGATCCACTCACGATATGATGGAATTAATCACCGTAATTCCGAGCGAGTTATCGGTGATCCAAAAATGTGCAGCGATCGAGCAAGAAGCAGTAATGGTAGCATCTAAAGCAAAGAAAGCCTCTAAACCCTCGAAATTAGAAGGAATTAAAGAAAATAGCAATTTCTTACGGGAACCCCTCGCCACAGAACTGTTAGAAGACACCACTCACTTCAGTCAAGATGCGGTTCAAATCTTGAAATTTCATGGGTCTTACCAGCAAGACAACCGCGATAATCGCCAGAAAGGGCAAGAAAAAGACTATCAGTTCATGCTGCGGACGCGGAACCCAGGAGGCTTCATTCCGCCAGAACTCTATTTGACCCTTGATGACCTTGCCACTGAATACGGGAACCAAACCCTCCGCGTGACCACCCGTCAAGGTTTCCAGCTTCACGGCATTCTGAAGAAAAACCTGAAAGAAACCATTAGCCGCATTGTCCGCAATATGGGGTCAACCCTCGGAGCCTGTGGTGACTTAAATCGTAACGTAATGGCTCCGCCAGCTCCCTTTAAAGATCGTAAAGAATACCAATATGCCTGGGAGTATGCGGATCAGATTGCCGATCTCCTGCGTCCGCAAACGGAAGCCTATTATGAAATTTGGCTCGATGGGGAAAAATTCCTCAGTGTCGAAGAAGCGCCGGAAGTGCAAGCGGCGCGAGAACGCAATGGTAACGGCACAATTTTCCACGAAGGGGAAGAACCGATTTATGGGAAACATTATATGCCCCGCAAGTTTAAGTGCTGTGTGACGGTACCGGGGGATAACTCGATTGATGTGTATACCCATGATGTCAGTTTGATTGTAATAACTGACGAACAAGGAGAACTCCAAGGGTTTAATGTTCTCGCCGGTGGGGGAATGGGACGCACCCATAATAAAGAAGAAACCTTTGCCCGGATGTCAGATCCCATTTGTTATGTGGATAAAGCGGATGTGTATGATCTGCTAAAAGCAATTGTTGCCACCCAAAGAGATTACGGCGATCGCGTGCAGCGTCGTCATGCCAGAATGAAGTATCTCCTCTATGATTGGGGCGTCGAGAAGTTCCGATCCAAGTTAGAAGAATACTATGGGAAACCCCTGAAACCCTATCAAGATCTGCCGCCTTTTGAGTATAAAGATTTTCTCGGTTGGCACGAACAAGGAGATGGCAAACTCTTCTTTGGCTTATCTGTGGAAAATGGTCGCGTCAAAGATGAAGGCAAATTCCGCTTAAAAACTGCCCTGCGCAAAGTAGTGGAACAATATGAAGTTCCCATGCGCTTAACGGCAAACCATGATGTGATTCTGTATGAGATTAAGCCGGAAGATCAAGGCGCGATCGAAAAAATCCTGAGTGATCATGGCTTAATTACCGATCCAAAAGATTTGGATCATCTCCTCCGCTATTCTATGGCGTGTCCCGCCCTCCCCACTTGTGGCTTAGCGATTACCGAATCGGAACGAGCCTTACCGAGTATTTTAGACCGGGTTCGTAGTGTCTTGAAAAAACTGGGAATGGCAGAACAAGACCTTGTTGTCCGGATGACCGGATGTCCCAATGGTTGCGCCCGCCCTTATATGGCAGAATTAGGCTTTGTTGGGAGTGCCCCGAAAGCCTATCAACTCTGGTTAGGAGGAACACCCAACCAAACGGCACTTGCTCGTCCTTATATGGAACGGATGCCCATTGATGAGTTAGAAAGCTATATTGAGCCGATGTTGGCGTTTTACAAAGACAAACGTCAGAAAGAAGAAAGTTTTGGCGAGTTTTGCAATCGGGTTGGCTTTGAAGCCATTGAACACTATGTCAATCGCTATGAGTTCAAACCGATCAAAACGCCTAGTGCGGGTGGAAAAGGTCGCCGTCATCGCATCAGCGTTTATGAAGGACTCCACGAACGCCTGAAAGCAGCGGCGGAAAAACGAGGAACGAGCATGACGCAGCTTGTATCAGAGGCACTAGAAAAATATCTGGATGAGTAGGTTGGCTGAAAAAGTTCATGGGTTGGTGGAGTTAGGAACCAGGGAATAGCCTTCTCTCTCCTCTCCCACCTCTACCCATCATTTCAAAACTGACGGATTCCTACAAGGTTTGGTTCGACCGTAACGTAATCCGATGGATGATTAAACTCGTACTTCTCACCTGAAAATGCGTCGTAGAGGGCTCTATGACGCTTCAAACCATACTCATCATCACGAATATTGTATGAGCGAACCCACTGAATCAGATTTTCCAAATTTTTGTCTTGAGCCTCTTTCGACTCGAATTTTTCTGGTTCCCAAGGTCTTGCTTTGCAGTGGGAGACGCAACTTTCCACACCGGGGTTAAGGAAAATTAATTTCTTGCAGTAGGGTAGCAACGGCTCAAGAATATCAGCATAGCAGCCTTCAATAAGCCAGCTTTCATTAGTTTCTATGAATGTTTTTGCTTCGGCGATGCTCTCTGCAAGGGGACGCCGATCAGCGCCTTTCATGCCTAGTAAAACGCAATGAATGCGACGTTTGAAGCCCCCTAAATGCTGACCGAGATCATGCCTGTAACGCCACCCATTCCAGCTGCTGAGGCAATGCTACCTAAATGATAAACGTACCCATGAAGCAATGAATTAGCGGTAAAATAGAGAACTGTTAAGTAAAAAAATGTCCTAAATTGTAAGTCTGAACTTGCCTTAGAAATGAAAACGCTTTTTTAATATTCATCCCGAGAAAGTTATGAATCAAATCATCAGCCCGATCCGATGGACCATCCATGACTTAGACGCACTGCCAGAAAACGAAGGGATTCGCCGGGAAATTATTGATGGAGAATTATTTGTGACTCGTGCGCCCCATTGGAAACACCAAAATATCATTACCAACATCAATGCTGCCCTTCATAATTGGTCAAAGACATACTCTGGTTTTGTCATCCCTTCCCCCGGGATTCTCCCTTCAAAAGAAGATAGCGTAATCCCTGATTTGGTTTGGGTGAGTAATGAGCGATTAGCAGCAATTGAAGACGAAGCGGGGCACTTCACGGGGTTCCCGGAACTGGTGGTGGAGGTGCTCTCGGCAGGAGAACGCAATATTTACCGCGACAAGCAAGCCAAGTTAAAACTCTATTCCCAAGGGGAGGTTCAAGAATATTGGATCGTTGACCGCTTTCGCCAACAATTAGAAGTTTATCGCCAGCAGAAGGGACAATTGGTGTTAGTGGAAACGCTAACTGCAACTGATACCTTAACTTCTCCTTTATTTCCGAATTTTTCTCTGTCTGTCTCCCAAATTTTTGCTTGAGTTTAAAAAAAAGGATGCCTCTTTGAACTGAACATCCACTGGGAACTAGCATTGGCGTGATCGCTGTTAAGCACCGAAGTGCAGACAAAGTTGACGAAAATGATCGCCGCGCTGTTCAAAGTTGTCATATTGATCAAAGCTGGCACAAGCGGGTGAAAGGAGAACCACCGAGCCTTCTTGCTTTTTTACCCGATTGATCGCTTCAATGACTGCATTGTCCATGGTCTCTACCACTTGATACGCTGAATAGCCCATTGCTTCTAAACGTTGGGCAAATTGATCAGCTGCTTCACCAATCAACAAAACGAGACTAGCTTTTTCTTTGATCAAGTGAAACCAATCTTTATCATTGCCGGTTTTGGCTTGTCCCCCTGCAATTAAAATAACTGGACTGGGAACAGAGGATAAGCCCACTGTTGCTGCTTCGTAGTTAGTCGCTTTACTATCATTGATGAAAGAGACGCCTTCAATTTCACAAATCGGTTCGAGGCGATGGGGAACCCCCTGAAAATTAATAATACTGTGCGCGATCGCGCTTTGATCCACATTCGCTAAACGGGCGGCGCCAATGGCAAGCAAGAGGTTTTGTAAGTTATGTTCCCCTGCCATAGGAAAATCTTTAACATTCAAGATTTTTTCGCCAAAAGCAATAATGTCATCCCCTTCAATATAAATGCCATGACTGGGCTTTCCCAGCAGTTGACTTTTTCCCTGAATACTCGTCCAATGAACAGCAGACCAGTCTTCTTTTGCTAAACGACGCAGATGGGGATCATCCCCATTGAGAACTTTTAAATGGGCGCGATCGAGCAAAGACTTTTTAATCGCAAAATAATTTTCGAGGGTGTAGTGACGTTCTAAATGATCCGGACTAAAGGTTGTCCAAACGCCAATTTCTGGGGCGAGTTTTTGAGAGGATTCAATTTGATAACTACTAATTTCTGCAATAATCCAATCCCAAGCCGTGTTTTTTAAGCCCAATTCACAAGCAGCATTCCCAATATTGCCACAAGCCGGAGCTTTTAAACCTGCCCCTTGAAACAAGGCAGAACACAGTGCCGTGGTTGTTGTTTTACCGTTTGTGCCTGTAATCCCTACCCAAGGCGTATCCGATAAACTGCGCCAAGCCAGTTCAATTTCGCCATACATGGGAATTTCATGTTCGCGAGCGCGCACTAAAATTGGAATATCCCAAGGAACACCCGGGCTAACGATGATTAAATCAGCCGTTTGAAGCGCATCTATGGTTGGGGTATCTTGTAATTTAACGGTAATTGCTTCCTGAGCCAGGTCATGTTGACGGGCTTGCAAGGAGTCAGACATTCCGCGATCGCTGAGGATGACCTCCCACCCTTGTTGCTTCAACAAACGAGCAGCAGCCACTCCAGAACGCCCGAGTCCAATTACGTATGCTTTCATCCTGTGTTTCTTGGTGTTCAATATTTTCCCCGATTATAAGAGATATCCCTTCTTCTCCAAAGCTGGAAAAGAAGGGATAGGGGTTAGAATCTCAGCGATTTATGGTTTTGAGGATCCTGCTTTCAGGGTTGATCTACTTAGCCCACAGGCTGCAGTTGCTTTTTCTTAGCGGCTTCTGTGAGACGGATCTTACCTTCGTCATCTACATCAACGTAAGCGGTATCGCCTTCGCTGAGGTCTCCCGACAGAATCGCTTGGGCAAGGTTGTCTTCTAACAGACGCATCAGGACCCGCCGTAAGGGACGCGCACCATAGCTGACATCATATCCTTCGTCAATCACACGGTCTTTGAAGCGATCGCTGACCTCTAACTCAACCCCTTGCTGTTCTTTGAGGCGACCGCCAATTTCTTTCAGGAGTAAGTCGGCAATTTCACCCACTTCTGCTTTCTGCAATTGACGGAAGACAATCACTTCATCCACCCGATTGAGAAACTCGGGACGGAAGTAGTTTTTCATCTCTTCTTGGACACGATTACGGATGCGAGTATATTCGCCATCGCCTTCAGTGTCTAATTCAAAGCCAAGTCCACCGCCACCTTTTTCGATGACTTGCGAACCAATGTTAGAGGTCATGATAATCAAGGTGTTTTTGAAGTCAACCTTGCGTCCTTTGGAATCCGTGAGATGACCTTCATCTAGGATTTGCAACAAGGAGTTAAACACATCGGGGTGCGCTTTTTCAATTTCATCTAAAAGGACAACGGTATACGGACGACGGCGCACTTGTTCGGTGAGATGCCCGCCTTCGTCATAGCCAACAAATCCTGGTGGCGAACCGATTAACTTGGACACACTTTGAGGATCCATATATTCGGACATATCGAGACGGATCATCGCCTCTTCATCCCCAAACATATACTGCGCCAATGCCTTGGTTAACTCGGTTTTACCAACGCCAGTGGGACCGGAGAAAATAAAGCTCGCGATCGGGCGATCCACATCTTTCATGCCCACACGGGCGCGACGAATGGCGCGAGAAACCGCACTAACTGCTTCACTTTGACCGATAATCCGTTCGTGAAGGGTATCTTCCAGATGTAATAAGAGTTCGGATTCGGCTTGAGTCATTTTGTTAACCGGAACCCCTGTCCAAGAGGAGACAATGCTGGCAACTTCTTCTAAGCCAACGACTGGGGTTTCTGCTGGCGTTGCTGTTGCTTCTTCTTCTCCCTCAGCGGATTTCTCTGCCATGGACTGACTCAAGTGCAAGCGCGAACCGGCTTCATCGATAATATCAATCGCTTTGTCGGGTAAATGCCGATCGCTGATATACCGATCTGATAGTTTAGCTGCCGCTTCCAAGGCTTCTAGGGAGATTTTAACCTTGTGATACTCTTCGTAAGGGCTGCGAATGCCCTCTAAAATTTCGATGGTTTGTTCCACAGAAGGCTCATCAACCATCACCGGCTGGAAGCGTCGCTCTAAAGCCGCATCTTGCTCGATGTACTGTCGATATTCATCAAGGGTGGTGGTCCCTACACATTGCAGTTCTCCTCGGGCTAACGCTGGCTTGAGGAGGTTAGCGGCATCCATACCGCCTTCCATCGCACCGCCGCCGATGAGGGTATGAATTTCATCAATGACGAGGATGATATTTCCTGCATCTTGCACCTCTTTCACAATACCTTTCAGGCGCTCTTCAAATTCACCGCGGAAGCGCGTTCCCGCGACGAGTAAGCCCATATCAAGGCTGTACACTTGTTTATCTTGCAGTGCTTCGGGCACATCTTGCCGGACAATGCGTTGTGCTAAGCCTTCCGCGATCGCGGTTTTTCCCACCCCCGGTTCACCCACCAAGACAGGATTATTCTTGGTCCGACGACCTAAAATTTGGATGGTCCGTTCTACTTCTTGGTCACGACCAATAATGGGATCAATTTCGTTATTTTGAGCTTTTTCCGTCAGGTTAATCGCAAAGGATTTTAAGCTATTATCTCCTTGTTGCTGCGGGTTAAAGCCAAAGCGGGATTGACGGCGCTCTCCCATACTGGCGGCGGCTGGTGCCGATGGTTTTTCATCGCCAGTACTGGGATTATTCAACGCGTCTTCTAGGCGTGAAGCGACTTGTTGGGGATCTGCCCCCAACTGACTTAAGACTTTAGTCGCGACACCTTCTTCCTTGGTCATCGCCAGTAAAATATGTTCAGGTAAAATTGTCTGATGAGATTGCTGACGGGCAACTTCCAAGGCTTGTTCAAAAATCCGCTTCGCTCTTGGGGTAAACGGAATATTCGCCGGAACATTGTCTGTTCCTGACCCAACTAAGCCTTCCACAACTTGACGTGCATCTTTAAGTTGCACACCCAATTGATTTAAGATATTGGCAGCATCACTGCTCCCTTCGGCAATGATCCCTAACAGCACTTGTTCACTTCCTACCAGATTTTGCTTCATCCGGCGTGCCTCTTCCTGAGCCAGAACAACTGCTTTGATTGCTTTATCTGTAAAATATTCAAACATAGTTCCTATCGTCGATAGACTGCTTTCTTAACTTTTCTTATCTTTTATTTAGTTCCACTCTATCCTTCATTGTTAAGCATTCACAATGGGAATAGCCGTAACCCTAGGGGGGAATTTTACGATTTAACAAGTTTTTTTCTGATTTTCCTCTTTTTGTAGTAATCATTTCAAGATTTTTGCTTTAAGGTAGCAATTGTATCTGTAAGCGGGACAACAATTTGAGGGATGAAAGGGACACTAAAACCAAACTGCACGATCGCGGTCGTGGGCGATATTCATGATCAATGGGAATTCAAGGATAATGATTGTTTAGAAGCATTGGGGGTCGATTTAGCGCTATTTGTCGGCGATTTTGGCAATGAAGCAGTGGGAATTGTGAAACGAGTCTCAGCATTAAAGTTACCAAAAGCAGTCATTTTAGGCAATCATGATGCCCATTACAGTGCTTCAAAACGCGGGCGTAAAAAGTGTCCTTATGATCCGACCCAGGAAGATCGGGTTCAACAGCAACTCGATCTCCTCGGAGAAAGTCATGTGGGCTACACTAAACAAGATTTTCACCCCTTACATCTGTCCGTAGTAGGAAGTCGTCCCTTTAGCTGGGGGGGACCGCAATGGCGTAACCAAGCCTTTTACCAGCAACGGTACGGGGTGAATGGATTTGAAGAATCCACGGCTCAAATCATGAAGGCGGTACAAGCAACAGCTCATCACACAACGATTTTCCTCGCCCACAATGGTCCGCAAGGATTAGGCGATCAGCCTCATGATGCTTGTGGTCGCGACTGGAAAAGGGGGGGCGGGGATTATGGAGATCAGGATTTAACTCGCGCGATCGCGCAAACCCGTCAGCTAGGAAAAAAAATTCCCCTGGTGGCGTTTGGTCATATGCACCATCGACTGCGCCATACCCAGGATTATCAGCGAACGGCAGTGGTTACGGATCAACAAGGAACCGTTTATTTTAATGCTGCTTGTGTCCCGCGCTTGGTTAAAACCGAAACCCAATCCTTACGCAAATTCTTTTTAGTTTCTCTGACGCCAAGGGGAGTGCGCCAAATTCGCCTCGTTGAGATGGGACCTGATTTTTCTATTCTTCAAGAAGAAATTTTTTATCAGGCAGTGGAAGCCATTCCAGAGAAACTGCTATCATAGAGTCTGAGTTTTGGAGAGGTGGCAGAGTGGTCGATTGCGGCCGACTTGAAATCGGCTGAGCCGAGAGGCTCCGGGAGTTCGAATCTCCCCCTCTCCGTTTAAGCTATTATGTCCTCAATTAGCATAAGGCTAAAAGTCAAGCTCTTTCACGGATGAACGGATTAAGGTCTAATCCGTAGTTAGGTTCCTGGTAGATCAAGCGGTTGACCCGAGCGATCGTAAATCAGGATATCCCAATTGCCATCAGGATTGGCTTCAAAGGCAATGGTTGAGCCATCAGCACTAATGGTGGGGCGACGCACTTGTGCGGATAAGTTACCGGTCAGATTACGCAGCGATCGCGTTTCCCGATTATAGAGATAAATATCCGAGCGTCCCTCGCGAGTTTTCGTAAATGCGATTAAACGCCCATCTTCAGACACGGTTGGGTCAAACGCCATCTCATCTAAGGCATTCAATCCCGGTAGGGAAATGAGTGCGCGATCGCGCCGATCATAAAGATAAACATCTTGAGACCCGTTGCGATCCGACACAAAGGCAACATAGCGATCACCAATTTCCGGATGAAACTCCGAGGCAGGGGTATTTAAACTTTCTGTCCCTTGGGAAAAGGGAATATTGACAATTTCAGGATAACCGCCACAACTGGCAAATAAGGGACTTAACAATAATCCACCCAATACCTTTAAAGGAAAAGCAATTCTACTGCGTGTCATAAATGCGTGTTCCATCTGGGATATCCAGCTCAACCTCAGGGCCCCGATCTAAGACTTCCACATCCCATTGACCCCGACGTGCCGTTTCAAACACAATATAACGTCCATCGAGATCAATATCAGGATTCCGCACCCAATGACGATAAGACTCGGTGAGAATTTCCGTTTCTTCAACAATGCGATCATAGAGGGCAATTTCGGGGCGACCCTCGCGGCTAACTAAATACACTAAGTACCGTCCCGTGCGGCTTAAACTCGGGCTTTCTGTAAGAACATTTTTGGGATTTAAGCCGGGGAGAGAGACATATTGCTCACGCGATAAATCATAAAGTAACACTTGATGGCGACCCTTGCGATTAGACACCCAAGCTAGATAGCGTCCATCCCCACTTAAACTGGGTTCTTGGTCATTGTAACGACTGTTAATTCCCGCTGACCCTTCTGGCAGTTGGGGCGATCCACAAGCAGACAAAAAACTGAGCAAACCAATACTGATACTAAACTGCAGCCAACGTTGCCACGTTGTTGTGTGTTTAATAATCGAATTGATTGCTGTTATCGGGATCATCCTCATTTTCAGGGGGATCAATGGGTTTATAATCTACATAATCTTCTTTGGGGGGAGCCGGACGACGACGAGAGGGCGGACGACTGACCGGTGGGCGTGATGGCTTCGGCTGCGCCGGCGAGCGATGCGTTGTTGAAGCAGAACGTCGTTCTTGGTCTTCATCTTCGCGGGGGCGAGGACGGGGTTTACGAGAGGTGCGAGTAGGGGGATTGCTTTCTTCCCGACGTGAACGCGAGGAACGGGAGGACAGATAATCCTCTCTCTCTTCCTCTAAATCAGGGCGTTCGTAACGGTCGTTCGGCTCTTCATCATAATAGTAGTAATCGGGAGTGGTTCGACTGCCGGAACGAGATGAAGGTTTCCGTCGGCTACGACTGGAACGACTTTTACTGGAACGGGGGGCTTCTTCTTCATAGCCTTCATCATAGCGATCGCTGCGGGGAGGACGTTCCGTGGTTGTGCCTCGTAACCGGCGACGGGTATCAGTGGGTTCTTCTTCTTCAAAATAGGGTTCCATATCGTCGATTTCTGCCCGATAGACGCGACTGGTACGGCGATCGCGATCAACTGTTGGCGCACTCCGTTTCGCTTGTTCTGTGGTTGCCGCCCGTAAGCGAATCGTCTCTACCCCAAACGCCACTGCCATAGCCGTGAGGAGAAACTGACCAAACTGCAAAATGGGGTCGAGTCGCCACCCCTGGAATAACAAGATAAATCCGCACAGTAGTCCGACCGCAGCAAAAAAGATATCTTGGTCTCTAGAAAGTTCTGGGCGAAACGAACGCATAAAATATAAAGATGCCCCCGCGATCGCGAGAAAGATGCCGAGGATGCTGGCTGAGTTCAGCCCGAAGTTTACCATTGCTCTGCTCCTTGCTTGGGTTTGCCCTGTGCTGGTGACACTTTAGATCTTAATGCTTCTTCATCAGCACTGAAAATTGCTTGCTTGGGAAATCAAATAAAAGCTGTCCAGAGGATAAAACACTCATGAATTAGCGTTCCCCCTGGACTCGTGTCCTCATGACCGGAATAATCGCTTAAGAACGACGAACGCGGTCTTTAACGCTGATGAAAACAAGTGCAACGGTTGCAGGAATCACAACAATCAAGGTTCCTGCGAGTAAGCTATAAAGGAAATTTGCTAAAGATGGTGTCATGGTTTCTGTTACTCTATGATTAAATGTGAATGGCTACAGGAATTATCCCTATGCTACTTTACAGGATAACAGGCTGCAGTTACAGCCTTCGGTCTTAAAAATGTCGCTCAAAATTTCAAGCCGACACCTTTGCTTAAAAAGGGACTCATCCTAACCATTCGTCAGTAGACCTTATACTTATTAATAATTTTAATAATTTGCAAATGGAGTTATCAACAGTTGTTAATTGGGGCTTAGGAATCTTTTTAGCCGTGATGACAGTTTTATTTATTTTTCGCATTGTCCTCACTTGGTATCCCCAAATTAATTTAAAGCAATTCCCGTACAGTTTAGTCGCTTTTCCCACCGAACCGTTTTTAGCCCCGTTACGAAAGGTGATTCCTCCCATTGGCGGGGTTGATATCACCCCTGTCATTTGGGTCGGAATCTTTACCTTATTGCGAGAGATTCTTTTAGGACAACAGGGGCTGTTGACCTAGTGGCTTGTCAATTTTCAATTGACGGGTAAAAGGTAAGGGAGAAAGGGCAAAGGAAGAACTGAATCGGTTGATCGCCACTCGTCAAAATTAGCTTGACAGAGCACTAGAGTATTGTTTGAACTATTGGTGTCCAAGCGAAAAGTGTGCTCAACGCCTTACGGCATCAATGGTTGGTGAACAATGAAGCTACTCAACATCCCATCAGATGCTAACTCGTGCTCAACGCCTTACGGCATCAATGGTTGGTGAACATCAACTTCTCCTTCGCCACCGATCATGTGTTCATCAGGTGCTCAACGCCTTACGGCATCAATGGTTGGTGAACATTCCACGTTAAACAAGCAACCGACAACACAATTTAGTGCTCAACGCCTTACGGCATCAATGGTTGGTGAACAAGAGTTTCCTGCCTTTCCCGAGGTAGAGGGACAAACGTGCTCAACGCCTTACGGCATCAATGGTTGGTGAACGATGGCTAGGCAATACTTGCAAACAATTTCAGACAAGTGCTCAACGCCTTACGGCATCAATGGTTGGTGAACTTTGCCCCCTCGCCATCAACGTCAACAGCTATTAGTCGTGCTCAACGCCTTACGGCATCAATGGTTGGTGAACCAGGAACCCAATATTGTTCGCGATAAATTTGTTGGTGCTCAACGCCTTACGGCATCAATGGTTGGTGAACATAGTTAAGCAAAAAGGAGCAATCAGACAATGCTGAAATGTGCTCAACGCCTTACGGCATCAATGGTTGGTGAACTGGTGACTTCTCCTGACCATATCCAACCTTCTTGCTCGTGCTCAACGCCTTACGGCATCAATGGTTGGTGAACTGAGGTTGTCTCTGATAACTCAATTGCTTATCTTTATGTGCTCAACGCCTTACGGCATCAATGGTTGGTGAACAATTTATCAGCCATCAGTAATGCTAATACTCGAATCTGTGCTCAACGCCTTACGGCATCAATGGTTGGTGAACTTTTCAGTTATTGGAAAAGTAATAGCTGGCGACTCTTGTGCTCAACGCCTTACGGCATCAATGGTTGGTGAACTTTAGTGCCTCTTTTATTTCTTCTTCAGACTGATAAGGTGCTCAACGCCTTACGGCATCAATGGTTGGTGAACCTTGAATCTTGTACTTGAAAACACTATGTCGCGATAAGTGCTCAACGCCTTACGGCATCAATGGTTGGTGAACTGGTGAACTGTAATATTTGTTTGGCTTCTTCTTGACTGTGGGGTGCTCAACGCCTTACGGCATCAATGGTTGGTGAACGAGAGGATCGATTTCATGAATAACAATTCTCCCTTGTGCTCAACGCCTTACGGCATCAATGGTTGGTGAACTACATTATCATCTACATCTTGCTGGCTATCCTCATCTAGTGCTCAACGCCTTACGGCATCAATGGTTGGTGAACCGTTCGTCAAGAGTGCTAGTGGCATCCCGTCCTCTCTGTGCTCAACGCCTTACGGCATCAATGGTTGGTGAACTTGTAGCACGCCAAAATAATTTTGGTGAAAGTTACGTGCTCAACGCCTTACGGCATCAATGGTTGGTGAACATTCGGGTTTCTTACCCCTTGGACGCGGAGGGAGAGTGCTCAACGCCTTACGGCATCAATGGTTGGTGAACTTTCTCCCCGTTAGAGGCAAGTTTGCCTGTAGTCAAGTGCTCAACGCCTTACGGCATCAATGGTTGGTGAACAGATCGCGATAGATTTGATCCGCCGTTTTGTGCCTCGTGCTCAACGCCTTACGGCATCAATGGTTGGTGAACAGCGCGCGCTGAAACCCTTACCCAGAGCCAGCTCAGAACTGATTTTACAAGCAACTTGTTTCATAATGGTTCTCGCAGTAGTTGACGTCTTCCAATGGGTTATTGTTTCAACCGAATCAAATCTGATTGATTAAGGCTATGCCACGTTTCCAGAGCTTTTCACTAATTTTGCAAGCACCTACCAGGAACTGAAAATTGATAAAATGTTGATCAGGAGTGGCTTTAAGTGCTTAGACCCGAATCAGCTTCCCCAACAAGCGGAGGTGCTTGCATTAAATAATTCGATAGCCCTCTCCTTGAGGTGACCAAGCATCTTCACGATTATAAACGCTTAACCCACGAACGCATTGTTCCGACAGACGCACGAACAAGAGTTCATCTTCTGCAGTTAAAATTTGTTCTAACTGCCAGCGTAGCTTTTCGCGCGATCGCTGAGATAGCCAACAGCGGAAAATCGAATACTGAACTCGTTCCCCATAACCGCCCAACAGTTTGTAGGCTTTGCGCCATCGCTTTTGGCAACGGATATCATAACAAATTAAGTACCAATGCTTTGGTTCTGCCATTTTCACCTCCTATCGAACATTTAACTGACCAAATAATCCGCCTTCTCCGAGCCATTCCTTTTCCAAAAGTCGCACCTCCAATTCGATTAGGCGACGATAAGTTAAGGAGTAGCCCGTTGCGGGGTGTTTCCAACTTTCCTGCTTGCGGTGTTCATACAAACCGACAAACTTTTCTCTCCCACTTTGGCTCAACCAAACTTGTGTTCCTCGCACTTCAAAGTCCGCTTCCACTTCCCATTGCTTACGATTAATGGAACCGATAACAATTAAATCCACTAACGGAACCCGGAAAATTTCCATGAGATCCAAAGCCAACGGAGGGGCTTGAGAACGGGGTTGATGATAGAATCCTAAAGCCGGTTCTAACCCCACTGCTAAAATGGCATTGGTCACATCTTTAATCAACAGTGAGTAACCAAAGCTCAGCAAGGCATTAAAGCGGTCTTCTGGGGGGCGTCGGGTTCGCTTAGAAAACCGTAGCGAGGAAGGAACTTCTCGTGCAATCAAGCAGGGCAACCCGGAAAAATAAAGAGACGCTAAATTTCCTTCTAATCCCAGCAACGTTTCCAACGACTGCGCTTTTTCAACTTGTTTCAACAGCGCCTTCATCTGTTTAATGACCGTTTCCAGCTTTGCCGAAACGTCTTTTAATCCCCGCCGACCGCGCATCAGGAACTTCCGCTGTCCTTGACCGCGACATTTGACCAACTGTTTGGCTAAAGCTAGGCATTGTTCGGGATTGCTTAACGCCCGGTACTGACCGAGACGGCGCTGAATACTCCCTTGGCGCGTGTCAAAACTACCTACATAGCGACCGCCACCTGAGATGAAATGAACTCCTACTTGTTGGCGGGCGCAGAAATGAAGGGCTTGGGTGGAAATTTGCGAGAAGCTATGTAAAACCAACTGTCCCACTTGTTGAACGGGAATTTTTTCCGGGGATTGACCGCGACGAGTAATCTTTAACTGTTCTCCAGTACGCCCCACTGCCGTTCCCGGTTCGAGAACATGAATGACCTCTCGTTCCTCGTCTTTCGGGAAGAGGCGAATCGGTTCCCATTCTTTGTTGTGAGCTAGTCGCGCTTCTTCCGGTAAACAAACCGGGGCGAGAGAACAACGCTGACACAATCTTTCATTCTCTGTAACCGGTGGACGAGAGGGAGAAACTCGAAGCTGATTTGCTCGTTTGATTGCTTCTTTAACGGTGTTTCGCCCTTCATCATCAAACGGCACATGAATCAGAACATTATCGGCATGATAACGGATGCGTCCTTCGGTAACCGTAATTCCCAGTGCTGACTCAATCAGATAGCAATAAGCTAAAATTTGTGCGCGATCACTGTCCCAGGCTTGGGGTTGTTTATTTTGATCGCGATGACTACGCCCCCGCTTATGTTCATAGGGAATGGTTTGACCGTCGCGAGTACGGAGTGCATCCACTCGCCCCCGCAATCCCAATTCTTTACTTTCCAAATAAAGGTCTTCCCACTCTTCTCCTTCTTGTTTTTCCAACTCGGCATGGAGTCGTCGCCCCGCAAACACCGCAGCATCTTGGGTGTAAAGTTCTTCCACTTCTTCGAGGTAGAATAAGCGGGAGCAATAAGCAAGGGCATGGAGTGCCGAAACCCGAATCGTCTTTGTTTCTGTTGTTGGTGTAATAACTGATGTCATAAGTTGAGACCTCAAATCAGAATTTTTAGTGATGATTTCACTTTAAAAAAAAGACCCGGAAAAAATGATTCCGAGTTCAGAACTTATTTAAAAATTGTCAAAAATTCTAATTACTATTGATTTCCAAGTTGTTGAATCATAACCCAACTCAATTCAGAAAACTCAGCATTCGTTTCACTCAATGAAAATCGTTGAAAGGTTCCTCGGGTTGTCTTTCGGTCAATCCAAATTGGTAAACTAATTAGACCGCGCTTATCTTTGACGAGCCAGCAAACTGTACCATCACTCTCTCGATAAAGCCGAATTCCATTGACTAACGCCCAAGATTCACCAAGGGATAACCCTCCGAAACGGTTAATCTTTTCAGGAGTTTCCAGAGCAATAATAATTCTTTCTTCTAAGGTAATGACCCCTGTTTCTTCTATAGAATTAACTCGGATAACCAGTTGTAAATCAGTTAAAATTTCTTGAAAATTGGGCTTAGAAAATTTACTGCTGGGATAGGTTCCTAGATGCTGTTTGCTAAATTTGTGATGGCGTTGCTTACGAACAATTCGAGAAATTGTCGTTTCTTCTCCAACGACCCCGATTGCTAATTTGACACCCAAATGTGCAGTTAAATCAGTCTCTCCAATAAAAGATAGCAAAAAGCCATAGAGTGTTGAGAGAGGGGGATAATGGTAAGTTTCGCTATAGTCCCGTGCAAAACTCCGAGGAAAACTAGTGCAGGGACAATCTATGTAAAGAGATTCCTCCATTAAGCTAATACTCCCACTTCAGTTAATTTCGCTTTTGCCTCCTCCTTCGCTGCTTTCACACCATCTTTCACACTGACTCCTAAATCTCGTAACGCTTGTCCATAGGGAGTATTGGCAATCTTCCCACCCACAATTACTTCCTTGGGATCAATGTCGCCTGCTTTAATAAGACGCTCTAATTCATGACAACCTACATCATTTCCAATCCGAGCAAAGCATCCCATAATCCAAGGACTAGGGTCATCAGTTACCCGCAATACAATTGACTCGGGGCGAAATTCGTAAAGAAAACGGGAATGGTTACCGCCGACGTGCTGAATACTAATGAGAGCATCTAAAGCGTCTCCTGCTCGTTTTCGCTGTTGTAGATGTTCTGGCGTTAAGGCAATGGTGTATTGATAAGCAGTGCAGTGAACTTCTGTGCTATGAATTGAAGTTTTCCCTTTCTGTCCGCCTTTAGAACCGAAGGCAACATCTCCCCAATAAGGATCCAAGCTAATTGCACGACTCACTTCAAGTACACCGCGACGCTTGATGGTTGCATTTTTATTTTCTTTATCTTTCTTGGCATCCATGTAGCCAAAAAGATCATCGTCGATAAATTGCTCAGCACTGCACCGCTCATCTTTAAAATGATACTGGTCTTGATCGGGATCAAACGTTCGATTCACTTCTTCTGGATGATGGTGTTGAAAATACTCCCGTAGCGCCCAGCGAATGGCTTCTGCACTCACGGTTGTGTATTGGTCGTACCCTCGGGTGATTTTTTGTAATGTGGCTAAAGTACTGCCATCACCTTCTCCGCGATTATTAGCAGCAACAGCAGTGGGAGTAACGATGGTTGCGAAAAGATGTTTAGACATTAATTAATTCTCCTTTTGAGTAAGTGTCAAAATTAAGTGAGAGGATATTCATAGCTTTGTGACTCGACTTGATCTACGTTTTCTACCTCTGGTGTCAAGCCATTATCTTCAGCGTTAGAACTTTCAGCTTGGTCTTGTTGTTTCCCTTTATAGGTAGCAATGGCAAGCAAAGCTAAATCTCTAGCTCGACGCCAATTATTGTTACTTTGAAGCCAGCCGTAGATTTCTAAGCCCTTACCCTTTGCTGAGTGAGCGCGAAATCGGCTCAGGAAACTGACTAAAGCGGTTGCAAATTGTTGCTGAGAGCTAGGGCGTTGTAACCGATAAATTGCTTTATCTGTGACTTGCTTATAATCAAGCTGTCGCCCCTGCTTCGTCGCTTCTTGATGTTCATTAGCCAGCATGACTTTGAAGGCACCTTGCACTGCGTCAAATAATGAGCGTTCTTCTTCGGTTAGATATTGCTGCGTCATTTTTACTAGTCCTTGTCGTTCACCATAAAGTTCATTTGCCTTGCGAAACTCATAAAAGCCTGTATACCAAGGATTGCCTGCAATCAAATTATCTGCAATCCAAGGTAAAACTTTAGACACTGCCAACCAAGTTTCCCCTTTGTCGTTTTTGACAACTCTGGAGGGAAATAAATATGATGCTTCTTCATAGAGAGAGAGCATCTCCTTAGTTGGATGAATTCTATAGACGGCTTGTTTCAAGTAAGTTTGACTGGTATCCCAAGGCTGTCCTCCCAGTTGATAAACCTCGCAATAGTTAACTTTGAAAGTTTTTGCATCTGAAGCCGTCTGCTCTTGAAGCAGGAATTTGAGACCTGATTCTCCAGCACTACTAGAACGAAAATGCTTATAAGTTCGCCCAGAAAAACTTTGCCGGCGGCGCATCCATTCTTTTAGATTAATCACTTCTGGAATTACTAGTGCTGAACGCCACCCTGGTAAACTGTAATAGCCACAGGCAAGCGGCAAAAAAAGCAAAGCAAGAAATCCTTTTGGAGATTCTTTATAAGCACCATTAACGAAAGATTCTACCAATCCCGGTAAATGGTGTCCCTTGAGAGGAATTTCCGATTTGAATTTCCCTTTACTGGTGAACGCTTCTTTTAAGTCTCGGGTGTAGTAGCACTCTAAGAGCGGTCGAACATTCAACTGAATTTCTGGTTGCCCCTCATCAATTTGAAAATTGATTGCTACACTATTTTTGCTTAGGGATCGCTGCTGTCCATGTTGCAACAGAGTTGAAGTAACTCCCTGAGTAAAGGTGTATTTTCCTTGACGGTCAAGTTTGAGCGCTGGGACATTTAGATAGCCGTCTTGGATTTGATAAGTGTTGCTGACTAACCATTTAACTACTTCGCGATCGCTGCACTCCCAAAAAAGTTTAACCGCTTCTTCATTTGTTTCCCATTGCAAAGGGGCATTCTCCTGTGAAAGGGCAGATAGAGCAAGGCTAAGTCCAGCCGTACCAGCGCGATGGGGCAACAGCGTATCGGGATCAAAAAGAGAAAGAATGATTTGGGTCATTGTGCATTTTCCTCCTTAACTGCAAATGCCCCTCTTTGAGGACAGTATTCCCACTGCTCAGTTGGCGCAACAGGATAGTTTTTATAACGTTCCCATTCCTTGACTTTTTTCGGATCGGCAAGCAACGGGACTGTGTAGAGTTTGAGTTGACTGCTTGGTAGCTTTTTAATCTTCTTGATATCTTCTTCTAAAAGGGAAGTTATCGTCACTCCTCCTTCCCGTAAAGAGGTGGGATAAGTACGCCATTTGCCATCTAGGAGAACTGAGTCTTGCTTGGGTTGAATCTCAGTTGCATTTTGTTCTAACCAGCCCGCTAAGTCAGCTTGACAGACATCTCCCTCAAAGGTTTGTATCATAGCTAAAGCGCGATCGCGCTGGTCTTGGTCATAAGGAAAACGTTTTTCATCAGGGTAAAATAGCGCATCTAGAGCATGACCACAAAAGCGACGGTTCAAACGTCCTAATCGCTGAATCAGAGCAGCAGGGTGTGCAATTTGAGAAACCAACAAGGTAGCCGAGAGATCTAAAGACATTTCAGCAACTTGAGTAGTTACGGCTAATACAGGTTCCTCACAATCATCTTTAAAAGCATCAATAACTGAACGATGATGTTCAATGCGATCTTTATACTTAAAACGACTGTGATATAGCAGAGTATTTAGCCCCCGTCGCTTTGCTTCTTCATAAATGCCAATGGCAGTGCTGACTTGGTTACAAACCCATAGTACTTTTCCCCCAGAAGCTAATTCTTGCTCGACTCGTTCCCAGTTCGGTTGTTCGTTATAAAAGAACCGATATCGATGTTGATTCTCCAACTCTGACGGTCCAGGTATAATTTCAGGGTCTTCGCCCACAGCCTTTTTAATTGCCTCAAGCTGTGAAGGCAGAAACGACGCTGACATAAGTAATACGGGAGCCTTAACGGTTGCTAAAAACCGTAACAATGCTCCAAATAAGGCATCGTCATAGCAGTGAACTTCATCAAAGACAAAAGCGGCATTAGCAATAGCGGGAAAAGAGTACATTGGGCGACGATTGCACTGCATTAACCCCAATACCGTATCTACAGTGCAGACAACAGCTTGTTTATCCCATGCCTTAAAGGAAGTCAGCTTAATGTCCGCTTCATTCATAACGTTGTCACCAGCATCTGACTCCTCACCTGTTTTAGCCAAAGCGAGATCGATATCGGCTTTGGAGTGGAGTAACACTGACTCTAGTTCATTTTGTACATAGTCCAGAAATCCCTCCGTACTGGTTCCTGTTGTGGGATAACAAAAAAATAGTTTGCGTCCAACAGCATGGCGTTTAGCCCAGTTATAAGCCCCAAGGGTTTTTCCTGTACCACAACCTGCTCTTGCCAGCCCAACCCGAGATTCAATTTTACCCAGTTCAACTTGAAACTGGCGCAAGTCATGATCTCCCAGACGAGCTTTAATGACTCTTTCTAGGTCTGCTTCTGTTAAGAGATGTTCTTCCAGTGTGCTAGAAATCCATTGGTCTAGCTTAAAATGAGTTTGTGGCAAAGCAGAGCCAATTGCATCACCTGCCACCAGCAATGCTTTCACTACTGCTACCAAATTTGAATTGCAATTCCAATCAACAAATCCATCATCTCCAATCAATAGGTCTTCACAACGCTGTTTAATCTCAGTAACTGTCCAGGTGGTCTTCGGTTTATGAGTTAAATGGAGAGTGGATGGCAAACCAATTTGTTTAATTCCAAAGCGCAATAGCCTTTTGAAATCTTTATGGAAGAGGTAAAGATAAATTTGATTATCGCCACAAGATCGGAGTTTTCCAATTTCGTCAGTTTGTTCGCCTCTTTCACCCCCTAATTTCAGGTGATGTCCTCCTGCTGCTGCCAAAGCCATCATCAAGTCGCCTGGATGTTCTTTTAGCCAATTACGGAACTCCCAAGCCAGTAAAATTGACGCAACTTCATGCCTGATCAGTTGAGGGTTCTCCATTGGAAACCGTTTAGGAGTTGCCTCAGACATTTTTGAACGAACAACTCCTTGAAAATGGTCATTCCCCTTTCCCCAGTCATGGAGATAAGCAGCAAGGCGTGTTGTGTCACGGAGATAAGCTAAACTGCAATTTAAATCAAACTGTTGAATTAGTCTAACCCCAAGAGTATCAATGATTTGACTGACGGCTCGAACCACATCAGCAGTATGCCCAACCAAGCTATAAGACCCTTTCCATTTCCCCTCAACAGACTTTGCCAATAATCGGTCTGGTTTTAATTTAGGCTGCATGATCTACCTCCCGAATGGGATAAAACCAGCCACAACCAAAGTGCTTACGTCCTCCTAAGCCAAAACGCTGTAGTTTGAGTGAATCATCATCCTTAAGTCCTTCCACAACTACGCCATAGCCAACTACTTTCCTTTGTCGAATCGTTATCGCACGTCTTGCTAAGTCTCCCTCCTCATTACTATCAATAAAGGGTTGACCTTCAATTTCTAAATGTTCTAACGCTCTCTGACAAGATTCTAAAAAGTAGCGGGGAACGTCGCTATGGTCTATTTTTTCTAGCTTGAACGTCACTAACCGAGCCTTCAGGGTTTCGCTACTTTCGGGCAACGTTAATTTCGGTTGTACCAAACGCATTAAATGTCCTTTGAGGTCAAAAACCTGATTTTGGAGTTGATACCATCGTTTTACCTGGTCGGAAGGGCAACGCAGTCTCAATCGGGATTTCTTGTTTAGGTAGAGCATTCCCTTGCGATCCGGAATCCCTGGAATACTAGAAATTAGAACTTCTGGGGGAATCATCCTTTTTTTGAGCGGTAGGTCTATTTCTATTTCCTGCAAGGCTTTTTTGATCGCTGAATAGAGTAAGTAACCGTGATCAGCAGGTAAGGTTTTACCCCGCAGTGAAAACTGAACTTCTAAAAATTCCATCCCTTCACTCCTCAATTAATTTTTTGCAATTGGTAAGATTTCTGCATCTCCTCTACTTCAGCTTTTACTAACGTGACTAATTCCGGTGGTGCTTTGACCACAGCCCCCTTGCCATAACCCAACACCCATCGCTTAATATCATTGAGTCCTGGTACTTCCATTTGTAAAGTCAGTGACCCATCCGCGTGTTTTACGATGTTTTGAGTAATATGCCAGCGCCGTTCCCGAATATACGGCGCGGTTGCGCGATCAAACCAGATAACCACTGAGAAAGTCTGATTTCCCCGTTCGTACTGAAAGCGGTTTGCTAGATACTCCTTGGGATTAAAATTAGGATCCCGTTGGAAAGATTCCTCCAGAACTTGTAATTCTCTAATGCGGTCAATGCGGAAGTCCCGAAAATCCTGACGTTTGTGACAAAAAGCGATGACATAAGGATTTGAGCCTCGGTAAATGTCAATTAGATAGGGCTCAATGATTCGTTCCGACTCTTGGTTGTAACTGGCTGCGTAATAGCGCATCCAAACTTTCCGTGAATTATGACAAGCTAACTCCAATTGTTCCCAAACTTGAGGATCAAAATGCAACATTTCCGCTCCCGAACGGAAAATAATTCTCTCTTGTGCCAAGCGTTCTAAATTAATTCTGGTTTTCTCGGGTAAGCGTTCCGCCAGCCTCTGAATCGAGCTTTTTAACTCCTTTTCGTAGGCTGACCCGGCATACGCCTGCAACATTCTTGCCCCTAAAGTCAGTGCAAACAATTCCCCTTGCGTGAGGGTAATACTAGGCAAACGCCATTGCGCATCGGTATAGTACCAGCCTTGCTTGTGGCTGTATTCCAAGGGAGCATGATAGCGATCGCGCAAAAACGCTAAATCTTTCCGAATCGTCCGCTCACTAACTTCTAGGGCTGTGGCTAAAGTATCACTGGTTTGACGTTGCTTAGAACGCAGAAAGCCATCGATTTGTAGTAGCCTCTCCAACTGCCGAGACATCACTTAAAATTAGTAATTTTTGAGGATTGGCTTCATTGTAGGATAGCAACCCGGAAAAAACACTTCCGCTTTGTAATAACAGTTCTTCAAAGACGCTTAAGGCTTCTTGATTGAGATCTAAGGCATTGAGGGCTAAAGCTTTGCCGTTAAGGGCTTCTATCAGTTCCGGATCGAGGGTGAGGGCTTGATTGTAAGATTGCAGTTGGTCTTCAAACCGTTTGACTTGGGCAAAGGCAAATCCTTGATTTAACCAGATGCTCGCTGCCTTCGGGAATGTTTCTAAGCCCTGATCGTAAAGCGCGATCGCGCTGCGATACTGACCTTTCCGCACGAACGTATTGGCGCGTTGAATTTTATAAATTGCATAAAGGCGGGAAAAAATCCAAATCCCCACTACAGCACCAACTGCCAACACAACTAAGCAAATTCGCCACTTGTGCTGTTTCATCGCATTGGGTTGATCTTTATTGCCCATGAGCAATCTTTGAGGAGAGGATTGCTACCAGTGTATCCTTACCGATTGGACAATTAGCCTCGCAAGACTAAAACTGGGCAAGGGGCTTGACGGACCACTCGTTCTGCCACGGATCCCAACGCAAAGCGGTTTAACCCTTTATGAGCATGAGAGGGAATAATAATCAATTGAATGTCATTTTTTTTAGCATAGTCGATAATTTTTCTAGCAGGCTTACCAATCACCACATTAAACGGTGCTTTTTTATACTGGGGATCAGAACAGCGTTTATAAAAGACTTTCTCGACATGGCGACGACGCGTGTCATTATCAACGGTATGCCAAATCATTCCCGGATCGCCAGGATTCAGCGGGCGTAAAACGTGGAGGATATGAACCTTCTCAGGATCTTCGACTTCTTTAATGGCTTCTTCAAGGGCTTGAAAAGAGGATTCGGAAAAATCAATGGGAACCAAAACGCGATCGCGCTTGAATAAACTCATAACAATTAGTTATTTTCGGTTGAGCTAGATCTAATATAAATCAGCATAAGTCAGATCAGCCCCCTCAAAATACGTATTCTTTAAGTTTGCCCCGACTAATTTTGCCTTCCTTAAATTGGCATGGCTTAAATTGGCATTTTCTAAGTTAGCCGCAACTAATTTTGTTCCTTCCAAACAACTAAAACTCAAATTCGCCCCCGCTAAATTGGCCCCAATAAAATTACATCCTTTAAGATCGAAATGACTTAACTCGGCCTTGGGTAAATCAATATTTTGAAAATTCCGTTCTCCAACCGTATACCGCGCTAGAAACTCTCCAACTGGGGTAATGGGAATTTCCCTTAACGGCGGTTGCTGATAAACAAAGCGAAAGGTGTCGCCACTGTCAATGACCTGTTGTAACTCTTCATAAAAGGGATAAGCACCGATACCGCTTAACGTGACCCAAGCGCGAGTGCGGGTAATGGCGGTAAACAACTGATTCCGCAGATAAAGGTTGGCTTCGGCTTGTGCCACTTGATCTAGCCCCACAATATAGACCATATCCGCCTCTTGTCCTTTTGCCCGATGAATGCGAGAGACGGTTACGCCCCCTTCACACCAAAATTGATTCGGGTTACGTTGGGCAGAAGGCGTCTCAAAAATATTACAATCCGGGGCACTGGGCAGATAAATATCAATGCCTTGTTGATAGAGAAACCGTGCCACTTCTAATTCCAAACGTCGGGCGGTAAAGGTTTCTCCTAAGACGAGAACTAAAATCTGACGACTGGGACGTAAGCCTTCCTGGCGCAGATTGAGTAAAATTTGATCGGCTAAGGCTGTTAATTCTTCTGGGCGGGTGGCATAGCTTTGAAAGCGAATAATTTCTCCTTGCCAGAACTGTGGTAAAGGGTGGGGAGAATTTTCCGGTGGGCGTTTGAGGGTAATTTCGGTTTGGGGTTGAAAGTTTCCAGTTACTTCATAGCCCAAAGCTGTCCAGTCTTCCGGATGTCTGACGCCAGTGAGCATTCCCTCTCGTCTTAATAATCCCATGCCGATGCCATGGGCAAAGGTCATCACTGGATGCGGCAAGCGATAACAGCGAGAGAGGATTTCTGTTTTTTGGATCCCCTCTTTATACTCTCCACTGAAAAGATGGGCGTGTTTTTCGCCTAAAATTGTACCGGGCGTCGGAATACTCAGATGATTAAGACTTTGAGCTTCATCATAAGTCCAAATCAGTCGGCGTTGTTGCGGTTGCATAGAATGAACCGGACGCAGGGCTTGATAGGCCAGTTGATAAAAAGGTTGTGGTGTTTTGAGTTGAATTGTTTCATCAACTAAGAGGTCTTGTCCTTCGTCAATGAGAATGGCATCGAAGACCTGAGGAATAGTAGTTTGGGCGAGAAGTTGGTCACAAGCAAGGGCTAGGGCAACCTGCGGTTGATAGCGTTCTGGCTTGGGCAGATCAGAGACGGTGAGGGGAGATACCCCTGCGGCTTCGGCAATAACGCGATAGAGACCAGGCTGTTTCTTCGCCCCCCAGGCATGAAGAACCTGCAGTTTGGAAGTTTTAGGGTTAAAATGCTGTTTCTCCTCCCGAAAGCGATTTAACCAATAGCAGAGTTGATCAAGGATGACCGGGTAGAGGCTGCGCGAAAAGAAAACCAATGCAATATCCCAGTCAGGATATTTCAAATGCATGTGCGCTGCTTTTTGACACAAAAGAACCGTCTTTCCAGAACCAGCAATCCCACGAATCCGTTGACATCCGGGAGGAATTTGTTTCCCAATTTTTTCTTGTTGTTGATCTAGTTTGCAGAGGTGTTGATCAATTTTTTGAAGGACTTTGCCGCGACTTTCTGGAGACGCGAGCACCCGATGGGTGGGCTTTTCATAAACAGGGGTTCCACTAATAATCGCCAGCAGCAGTTGCCATTGTTGATCGCTGAGATCGTTCCCTTGCGTGAGGAGGGGGGTCTGCTTCAGTTTAGCGAATAAATCGGTGGTGGCGGTTAAATCATCCGCGAAGAGAAGGGGCGGTTGGCTGGGAAGATGATGAAAGCCTCGGTTTTCCCAATCAGTACAACGAATGTTCGGTAAAGCTACTAAAATACGACTGGTTATTTGCTGATTTAAACTCGGTTCGCGATCGCAGTAATTTAAGAGCGAAAACAGTTGATTTTCTGCTTGCTGATAGGGATTGCCGCTGCTGGTATAAAAGTTTTGATAGTGCCAAAGATGTCCTGTAATTTGTCGGATTTGATTAATGAGGAGTGCTTTGACTTCAATAATAATGATTCCGAGGGCGCGATCGAGCAGTAAAATATCCGGTTCTTTGCGAAAATGACCAACGGTAGAAAAAATCGGATAGCGCCAATAAGCAATACACTGCCGTTGGGCAAAAGCAACTTGTATTGCTTCCCAAACCTGTTTTTCCGCACTTTGCCCTGCCTGGGCAAACGGTTCAGTGGCAATAAAATGGGCATTTAGTTTTGCCATTGTTTCAGTAATCCTCAGCTGTGATCAGCATCTTGAGAAGGATTACGTTTTTGATGAATATACTGAGTCAGTCGCGCTAAATTTTGTTTAGTTTCAGCTTGGATCTTTTCTAATTGGGTATGGAATTGATTGACTTTTCCTTCCAATTCACGAATCTGATTAAACAGTGCCTGCCAAGAATGCTTAACTTGACCCAAATCTTTTTGTAAGGGATTAATCACAACACTTTCTAAAGTATCAATCCGTTGGTCAACATACTGAATATACTGCTGTAATTGATGCTCGGTTTCTTGATTCGCTGTTGTCGGTTCTTCAGCGACTGTTTCTACTTTTTGTTCTAACGCTTCTAGACGTTGCCAGAGCAGTTTTTCCTGTGAGTTTTGATTCGTAGTAACCGTTTCTTGGGCAAGGTAATCTTGGATCCAACATTGGATCAGTTGTGTCATGGTTACGCCTTCTGCTTTTGCTTTTTGTTGAAATCGCTCACGGGTAGGGGCGTCAATTCTGATTTTGATAAATTTTGCTGACATTAATTTATTCACTAGGTGTGTTACTCAAGAATCATGAGTGGGCTATCTATATCTATATAATTGAGTTGAGGCGCGATCGCGCTGATTTTGGATGATTGATGGAATTGACTAGAGATGTCCTCAATGCAAGTGATACAGCAATTGTTAGCGAAGCCTGTGATTCAAAATCAAGATTATGAATCAGGAGTCTAGTAACGACCGGCAACGAGAACATCAAGCCAATGAACGAACCTTTCTCGCTTGGTTAAGAACAGCAGTGGCTTTAATTGCCTTAGGGTTAGCAACTGCCAGATTTGGTCTGTTTTTACGAGAAATTGAAAGCGCGATTGCACAGGAATTCTCTCTAGAAGGACCTAACTTCAATTCTCCAACTTTAGGATTAAGTTTAGTCATTTTTGGCTTAATTGTGATCAGTTTAGCGGCTTGGCGTTACCAACAAGTATTTTGGCAAATTGAAAAAGGGAAATATAAACCCAGCCAGCGTTTAGTTTGGTTGATGGTGGTTGCAGTCATGATTTTAGCAACCTTGAGTACCATCCCCCTGCTACTGTCATCCTTTTAGAAAGACCTTTCGACCCAGATAATCTTTATCTATTTTTTAGGGAAAATTCAGGAAATTCTCGTTATCCTGAAGACAAACTAGTTTCGGATGATCGCGGATTTCGATTTATGACACAACCTAGCTTTGGTGTAATTGGTTTAGCCGTGATGGGAGAAAACTTGGCACTCAATGTAGAAAGCCGAGGATTTCCTGTTGCTGTTTACAACCGCACGGCAGAAAAAACCAAAACCTTTATGGCGCAACGAGCGCAAGGAAAAAATGTTACTGATACTTACACAATTGAAGAATTTGTCAAGGCATTAGCTCCCCCGCGCAAAATTTTAGTAATGGTCAAAGCTGGAAAAGCGGTGGATGCTGTGATTAGTCAACTGAAGCCCCTCTTAGCAGAAGGGGACATGATTATTGATGGTGGCAACTCTCTGTATGAAGACACCCAACGACGCACCGAAGAGTTAGAAGCAGTGGGCTTGGGCTTTATGGGGATGGGTGTAAGCGGCGGTGAAGAAGGCGCACTCCACGGTCCTAGCTTGATGCCTGGCGGCACGCCAGAAGCTTATAATAAGGTGGAACCAATTGTCACTAAAATTGCGGCACAAGTCGATGATGGTCCCTGCGTAACTTATATTGGTCCTGGAGGAGCGGGTCATTATGTGAAGATGGTTCACAATGGTATTGAGTATGGCGATATGCAGCTCATTGCCGAGGCTTATGATTTGCTAAAAAATGCGCTGGGACTGAATCATGAGCAATTGAGCGAAGTATTTGCCCAGTGGAATCAAACCGAGGAACTCAACTCCTTTTTAATTGAAATTAGTGCGGAAATCTTTAAGAAAATTGATCCCGAAACGAATCTTCCTTTGGTTGATGTCATTCTTGATTCAGCTGGACAAAAGGGAACCGGACGTTGGACAGTGGTCAGTTCTCTGGAGTTAGGGATTCCCATTCCGACAATTTATGCTGCGGTTAATGCCCGAGTCATTTCTTCTTTTAAAGAAGAGCGCACTGCCGCTAATAAACAACTAGCGGGTCCTAAGAATAAGTATGACGGAGATACACAAGCCTTTATTAATAAAATTCGCGATGCCCTTTATTGCTCAAAAATGTGTTCTTATGCGCAAGGTATGGCATTGATGGGGAAAGCGTCAGAAGAATTTGGCTTTAACTTAAATCTGAGCGAAATTGCTCGCATCTGGAAAGGAGGTTGTATTATTCGCGCTGGCTTCTTAGATAAAATTAAGGCAGCGTTCAAGGAAAACCCGAAACTCCCCAATTTATTACTAGCTCCGGAGTTTAAACAAACTATTTTAGACCGCCAAGACGCTTGGCGAGAAGTACTAGCCGTTTCTAATCAGTTAGGCATTCCGGTTCCGGCCTTTAGTGCCTCTTTAGATTATTTTGATAGTTATCGGCGCGATCGGCTACCGCAGAATCTGACACAAGCGCAGCGCGATTTCTTTGGGGCTCATACCTACGAACGAACGGATAAACCGCGGGGTGAGTTTTTCCATACCGAATGGATGGACAATCAGTAATCAATTTTTGACTCCCCTGGTGGGGAGTTTTTTGAACGTTGCGAGTGCTTAAAAAATTTCAGGTTGTGATTACTTGTCGTCCGTGTTGAGCTCAGATAACTGATCTAGTAGGGTTTTAAGTATCGATCATTTTATTAGCAAAGCTAACTGGGAAGCGTCAAAGGGAAATGAGCACCGTTTGCAACTTATGAATAAGTGCAATCAGACGAGAATCAGGAATAATTTCACTTTGATCATCGATGATTCTGGGCATCGAAAAAGCGGTACGACCCCGCGCCATTGATCCCATACAGGAAGGAATCTCCCCCAAATGCTAAATGCGCCCGGGAGATTGGATCGTACTCTTGGTAGTGACGTACTCCCGACGCTTATCCTGCGGATAAAGCGCGGGCTTCTCCAGTCTTTCGACCTTCGCGTTTTATAGTGAGGCGGACGCCCAACCCCACTTCCTTAATTAAAATTCCTGAGTTT
>JAAANX010000135.1 GCA_009909085.1 Cyanobacteria bacterium GSL.Bin1
ATGAGGAAAAACTGAAAGAACTTCTTGGACATACCCCCTTACAAGTCATTGTTGGCGTCATTTTGGGGGTCGCGATCGCGCTACTGGCTCAATCTTGGCTGTAATTGCTGATTGAAACTAGGTCTGAAATTGAACTCATTTCTGCTTCAGCGCGATCACGCGCTACTCAGTCAATTGATATTATTAAAAATTACGTTGATTGATCTTCCTTAGTCATTAGTCATTAGTCAAAAGTTGGGTTCTACATAGTGCAACCCAACCTGAGATCAGTTTAAGCAGTAGTTTCAGTTTCTAAGGAGGCTAAAGGATCGGGAATTTCTTCGGAAGGGGCTTGAAAACTTCCGGTTAAGACAAATTCTAGGCGTAACTTTAACCAATTAATGAAATTAACATTGGTAGAAATAACGGCAACAGAAGGCTGGGGACATTTTTCTTTAACTGACTTGAAACTCCCTGCTTCTAAAAATGCCGGCTGTTTAACTAACCAAAAGTCAATCTCTTTGTTATGTTCTTTGTAGTAACGATACCGTTCTTCTAAGACTTCTTGGAACGGTTCTTCTTCTAAAAGGAATTTTTGACTGGCTAAAACGTAGTAATAAGTTTGCATCGTTTCCTTACTGTTTGATGAGTGACTTCATTTCACGAACGGCTCGTTCTAATCCTACCAAGACCGCCCGACTAATGATACTATGACCGATGTTCAGTTCTTCCATACCGGGAATTGCCGCAACTGGGGCAACATTATAATACGTTAATCCGTGTCCTGCGTTAACTCGTAAGCCCAGAGAAAGGGCGCGATCGCTGCTTTGTTTTAACTGGGCTAATTCTGTTTCCCGAGTCTGTTCTGTTTTCGCTTCGGCGTATCTTCCCGTATGGAGTTCGATCAATTTTGCCCCCGTATCGGCGGCGGCTTGAATTTGCGTCGCATCGGGATCAATAAACCAACTCACCGGAATCCCTGCACCTTGTAATTGTTCGACTAGCTGCTTCATTCGGGATAAATCACCGGCAACATCTAACCCACCTTCGGTGGTGACTTCTTCCCGTTTTTCAGGGACAATGGTTACATAATCCGGCTTAATCTCTAAGGCAATGGCAACCATCTCCTCCGTCGGTGCCATTTCTAAGTTTAAGTGGGATTGTACTGTTTCTCGCAACAGACGAACATCGCGATCTTGAATGTGGCGGCGATCTTCTCGTAGATGCACGGTAATGCCATCCGCGCCACCGAGTTCGGCTAATACAGCTGCTGCAACGGGATCGGGTTCGATGGTACGTCGCGCTTGTCGAATGGTGGCAATATGATCGATATTCACCCCAAGGGTTACGGAGGGTTGTGGCTGAGTCATATTGGACAGATGAAAATAATAAGGCCAATCCAAGATAACATCTTCTTGGGCTCAAATCGCTGGAAAAGGTAGCATGGGTTTCCGGATTTCGGATAAAATCACCTCAAGAAGCATTACGAGGAGAAAGGATGAGTAATCGACCACTCGGCGTGGCAGTTGTGGGAACAGGCTTTGGACAAAAAGTCCATATCCCCGTGTTTCAGATTCATGAAGAAACCAAACCGGTTGCAGTCTATAATCCTAGCTTAGATAAAGCCCGCGCGATCGCTCAAGAGAACGATATTCCCCACGCCAGTAACCAACTCGATACGATTCTCTCTCTCCCTGATGTGGATGCCGTGAGTATTTCCACACCGCCCTTTTTACACTACGACATGGCAAAAGCGGTTCTCAACGCTGGGAAACATCTTCTCCTGGAAAAACCCTTGAACTTAAACGCGGAAGAAACTCGGGAACTCTATCATTTAGCCCAAGAAAAAGGAGTGGTTGCAGCCAGTGACTTTGAATTTCGCTGTGTACCGGAATGGCAACTCCTGGCAGAGTATTTAAAAAATGATTATGTCGGCAAAAAGCGACTGGTGAAAATCGATTGGGTGTTAGGGAGACGGGCAAATCCCGAAGGCAGCTGGAGTTGGTATGCCCAAAAAGAGAAAGGCGGCGGTGCTTTAGGTGCGGTTGGCTCTCATGCCTTTGATTATATTAACTGGTTATTCGGGGGAGTCAATCGGCTATGTGCGGTCTTATCTACAGCGATTCCTGAACGTCGGGATCCGAAAGAAGATGGAAAACTCAAGCCCGTCGATTCTGATGATACCTGCTTATTAATGCTAGAGTTAGCGGATGGCACCCCCTGTCAGTTAACCATTAGTTCGGTCGCGTATCAAGGGCGCGGACATTGGCTGGAAATTTACGGCGATCGCGCAACCGTCGTCCTTGGTAGTGGTAACCTAAAAGATTATATCCATGGTTTCCGGATGCTAGCAGCACCCGCAGGAGAAGAGCTTTCTGAGGTTTTTATTCCCCAACATCTCAGTTTCCCAAAAGTCTATCAAGAAGGGCGCATTGCACCGGTTCTCCGCTTAGTCGATCATTGGGTAAAAGCCATTGAAACCCGACAGCCCATGGTTCCCTCCTTGCGAGAAGGAGTCTATTCCCAGTTACTGATGGATTTAACCCATCAATCTCATGAACAAAAGCGTTGGGTGGATGTCCCTAATTTTGACGCGTTTTTAGGGCGGTAGCACCTCCGATGAAGACGATTGTCTACCAAAGTGTCTGTCCGGATCAAATCCCGGATTGGATACAAACTTGTTTAGAAAGTGTTCGGGCTTGGTGTAATCAGCAAAACTATGACTATACATTAATTGGCGATGAAATTTTTTCCCTTATTCCTCGCTGGTATTGGGAAAAAACCTGCCATCAGAAAGTCATTGCAACCGACTTAGGCAGACTTTTACTCGCCAAACAATTTCTCCAAGAAGGTTATGATCGCGCCATTTGGTTCGATGCGGATGTCTTAATTTTTACCCCAGAATTATTAACAATTCCCATCACCCAAGAGTATGCTTTTGGCAAAGAAGTCTGGGTGCAATATAAAAATAACCAACTGAAAGCTTACCCAAAAATTCACAATGGGATCTGTATTTTCTGTCAAGGGAATAGCTTTTTAGACTTTTATATCCATGCTTGTCAGCGCATTATTCAAAACTTTCAAGGGAAACAAATGGTTCCGCAATTGGTCGGACCAAAATTTCTCAGCGTCCTTCATAATACAATGCAGTTACCATTAATTGAAGAGGTTGCTATGTTTAGCCCCCTCGTCTTACAAGATATTCTAAATGGTGGCGGAGAGGCGTTAACATTGCATCAGCAAACTCAAAATAGTCCGATTTATGCAGCCAATTTAAGTTCTTCTTTTCTGGGAAAAAAAGAAGGATTAAGTGAAGAGAGTTATCAAAAAGTGACAGCAAGGCTTCTTAAGCATAAAACGAGTTTATGAAACGGATCATTTTGGCATAATAGAATATATGACGTGAGTGAAGTATTATGATGACTCTTTAACAACTCAATCAAGAAATTGCTAACTTATCACCCAGTGATCGACTGAAGTTAGTCCACCTCATTATTCAATCTCTTGAAAGTGAACTAGATGAATCCGTTGAAAATTTGATGCAAGATCAAAGCCATTCTAGTAAAATAGCTCTCATCCCAAAAATGTGTGGTTTTTTAAAGAATGATCAACCCACAATTTAATTAGCTCAATTCATCAATAACGGGTTCTTTTAAAGAAATTTGTTGTATGCGGTAATAGTAATGCTTCCGATTACTACTGATTAAATTAGAATTAAATATTAACGCAATAACTAACTCACTGCCAAAGACAATCGCACTCTATAATTCTTTTCAGATTACTCGTAAATCAATAGTTGATATTGTTGCTGACTAATTCTTCCCGCTTCGTACAACGTTTGATTAATTTCGGAAATTTTCAGAACAGAGTGAGCACGATATCCTTTTGCTTTTAAGCGATCTTTTACGCCCTTTTCATGATCAATAAAGACAACAATATCTTCTACGTTCAACCCTTGGGATTCTATTTTTTCTGCCCCTTCAATTGCGCTTTTCCCACTAATTAAAATATCATCAATCACGACCACTGTTTCCCCGGGTTCAAAATGTCCTTCAATCACTCGTCGGGTTCCGTGGGCTTTCACTTCTTTACGGGGATAAATCATGGGATGATGGAGCCGTAGTGATAACCCGGTAGCAGTGGGAAGCGCCCCATAAGGAATTCCCGCAATGCGATCAAACGTTAACGTCTCTAGAATTTCGGAATAAGCATTTAAAACTTGTTGGAAAATCTGCGGTTGGGAAATAATTTTTCTCAGGTCAATATAATAGGGAAATTTTTCTCCTGAAGCTTGGATGTAATCCCCGAATAAAATGCAGTCGAGGTCATAGAGTTGTAAAATTAAATCTTGATGAGGATGGTCAGTTAGTAAACAAACATCGCTTGTCCAAATCTGACAAAATCGATCCGTTTCCGTCACATCTTGACGAACATTATTAATCTTTTGATTGAGATCCAAAATTGATTCTTCTAAGGTTTCTTGCTGTAAAAAGTCTTGTGGAATCGGAATTAATAATCCACTCCCAGTATCGTTAAGACCAGCTGCAATCAGAGGAGCAATTTCTGTAGATGTCCAAAGGCTACGGGCTAAAATCAGTCGTTCTGGGGCATTTTCACGCACCGATCTCAGAATATTAACATCATTGGTGCCAATTTCTAAACCAACTTGTTCGGATGTTCCCCACTTTTGTGCTTCCTTTACTAATTCTAAATAAAGCGGAGAAGTTGCATTGGGATAATCTTGGATAATAGAAGCAGTGGGGTTAGAGGTACGACAGGTAACGAAAATCGTTTTATCAGGATGTAAGAGAAAAGGTGCAGCTTGATCTTGCCCAGAAATGGGATTAATTGTAATGGCATCAATTCCCCATTTTTCAAAAACAGTTTCTGCAAGAAACGTGCTGGTATTTAAATCGCCATGTTTGGCATCGAGAATGACTGGAATTGAAGAGGGAATTAATGGTAAAATATTTTCTAGCAGTTCCATTCCGGCTGACCCCATTGCTTGGTAAAAACCTAACGTTGGCTTATAAGCACAAACTTTATCCTGTGTTTTTTCAATAATAAATTGTAACCAATTCCCGGGATTTTGTCCTTGAGGAATCATTTCTGGGTTCGGATCAAGCCCCAAGATTAGCAATGTATTGTTTTGCGCGATCGCGTGTTCTATTTTATTAACAAAATTCATAATTGAAATTTATTCAGATTAATCCCTTTCTTGATAAGATGTTATTATATGATCTAGATTTTTATTATTTTGAGTGTTATAAAAAACTTGGGCAAGTAAATGACTATTAGTTAGCGATTGCTTGCTGAATCTTCAGTTGCCAATTGTTTATAACGACCGATTTACAGTAGGATAGGAAGAGGTCTGATTGATCGCTAATTCTAGTTTTTCTCTAGACCACTCAGACGAGTTATAACATTGTTATTTTTATTCAAAAAAATCATGCGTGTCGAAGCCTGTTGTCAAAGTTTGCTTAAAGAAATCCTACCACACGTTGACTCTCGTCGAAAAGGAGTCTGTCTAGATGTTGGGGTAGGAAACTTTGCATTTTATTGTAATTTATTTTCTCAGTTAGGTTTTTCAACGATTGCGATTGAACCTTCTCCTAATAAAAAACTACGGCGTATTTGCCAACAAAATTCTATTCAGCTATTAGAATATTGTTTATCTAATAAAAATGGAATGCAGGCTCTACACTTAGGAAGATTTGCGTATTTAAGCAATCAAAATTTTAATTCTCTCGAATCAGAATGGTTTGCATCTTCTCAAAAAACAAAATTAGTTTCTACGATTGATTTATCAGCATTAATACAACTAACTGGTATAGAAGAAATTACTTGCTTTAAATTAGATATTGAAGGTTGGGAAGTGGTTGTAATGGAACAATTCAAAGGACTCTCTCCGTCGCAATTACCGAAGATAGTTATGTTTGAATATGGAGGAGGAAGCCGTCGCTATCATGGACAAAAAGGTTGGTCACCTAAATTTCTCAACGGAACAATGAAGTGCTTAGAAACATTAAAAAAGTGTGGATATGGGTTTAGCATCATGATTGATTATGCTCCTAATGCAAGACCAAAAATTTTTGATTTACAGTCTCTCACTTTAGATCCTGATACCTTATTTATTCCCAATGCTGTTTATGGAAATATTATTAGTTTTCGTGGCTTTGCTTATTCCGAAAGTGCAATCACTAAAATTACGAATCCTTATAACGGTAAATGGCTAAACTGGCTAATAGAAAGATTTGTTACGAATTAAAATTCTAGTTTTATCAGGATTTAAGTATCAAGTTCTAGAAGTAAAGCACAGAATTTTTAATTAACAATAATTTTGCCTCGGTACATTTTCATCCCGCAAGTAAACTCATAGTCTCCTGGTGTTTTGGGTGTAAATTCGACACTGGTAATCTGATTTAAAGCTAAATTCACAGAACGATTAAAATCAGGAATTAGAACTTGCTCTAAACAACTGCTTGGATCACGACGTAGGAAATTAAGTCGGACTGGTTTGCCGGCACTCACCATAATTTCTGTGGGTTCGTAGCCACCATCAACCGTAATTGTTACCTCTTGAGTATCGTCTTTTTCTTCCGCTTTTTTCGCTGTTTTTTCACTGAATAAAAACCACCAAAGTTCTAAACCAATCAACCCAATACCACCGGCAGAGACTAAAAGTTTTATGGCTAAGGGTTGTTGAATTTTCTGAAAACCTCGATTCGATTGTGTTTCTGCTGCTGTCACTGGAAAAATCGTCATTAAGCTCAGAACTATTCCAGTTAAACTAGACAATAAAATCTGTTTTTTTCTGGTATGAAACATAATTTCTCTAGGTTCCTATTCCACTTCAAAATTTCGCAAGCGTAAAGCATTAGTTAAGACAGAAACAGAACTAAATGCCATCGCTGCACCCGCAATAATCGGGTTGAGTAACCAACCGAAAAGGGGGTATAAAATACCTGCAGCAATGGGAATTCCCGCCACATTATAAATAAAGGCGAAAAAGAGGTTTTGGCGAATGTTATTCATGGTGGCGCGACTGAGTTGAATCGCCGTCACAATTCCATCCAAATCCCCAGAAATCAGCGTAATATCAGAAGTGGTAATAGCAATATCAGTTCCTGTGCCAATGGCAAGTCCGATGTCGGCTTGGGCGAGTGCAGGGGCATCATTAATGCCATCCCCAACCATGGCAACGGTTTTGCCTTCCTGTTGTAAGCTGACAATATGGTCTGCTTTTTGCTCCGGACGCACTTGGGACATGACCCGGGGAATGCCAACCTGTTGCGCGATCGCGCTGGCAGTTTTCTCATTATCCCCGGTAATCATCACCACTTCCAGTCCAAGTTTCCGTAAAGCTTTCACAGCATCTGCGGAAGAAGGCTTGAGGGTATCGGCTAAACCAATCATCCCTTCTAAAGTTTCATCCACAGCAACCCAAATCACCGTTTTGCCATCGGCTTCCCATTGACTGGCTTTTTCTGCAAACTGATCGGTCTCGATCCCTAGTTCATTCAACCAGCGTGCTGTACCAATGCGGACTTGCCGATCAGAAACCATTGCTTCGACGCCGCTTCCGCTTACCGCATTAAACTCTTTAATTGTCCCCTTGAGATCAACCCCTTGCGACTTGGCATAATCGACGACTGCTTCGGCAAGGGGATGTTCCGACTGTTGTTCCACCAAGCCCACTAGGCGCAATAACTTTAACTCATTTTGATCGGCTGTCCCAAAGGTGGTGACAAAATCGGTAACACTGGGTTTGCCTTTGGTTAGGGTTCCGGTTTTATCTAAGACAATTGTATTAAGCTTGTGGGCAGTTTCGAGACTTTCAGCACTTTTAATCAAGATGCCATTTTCTGCCCCCTTACCGGTTCCTACCATGACGGATGTGGGCGTTGCTAAACCTAACGCACAAGGACAAGCAATAATCAACACTGCCACCATATTAATTAAAGCGAGGGTGGGATTGCCCATGATATTGAACCAGAGAAGGAAAGTGAGTAGCGCGATCGCGATAACAACGGGGACAAACCAACCGGTTACTTGATCCGCTAATTTCTGAATCGGGGCTTTCGATCCTTGGGCTTGTTGCACTAACTGCACAATTTGAGACAGTACCGTATCTTTTCCTACCCGCGTAGCACGGAACTGAAAACTTCCGGTTTTATTCAGGGTTGAACCCACCACTTCGTCTCCTGCCGATTTTTGGACCGGAATGCTTTCTCCGGTGACCATACTTTCATCAATGGTGGAACTACCTTCAACCACTTCCCCATCTACTGGAATCTTTTCCCCTGGACGGACAACGACAATATCCCCCACTTGCACGTCTTGAATCGGAATATCTTTCGTTTCGCCATCGCGGATGACACGGGCAGAACGGGCTTGTAAGCCAATTAACTTGCGAATGGCAGCAGAGGTTTCCCCTCGTGCGCGATTTTCCATGAAACGCCCGACTAAAATCAGCGTAATAATCACCGCCGCACTTTCGTAATAAACTTGTGGGGTTAACCCTTGCTGAATGAGAAAATCATCAAATAGCGTCGCAAACAGGGAATAAAAATAAGCCGCACTGGTTCCTAATACAATTAAGGTATCCATGGTTGCAGCACGATGACGAAAGGCTTTCCAAGCGTTGCGATAGAACTGATAGCCACACCAAAACTGGACCGGCGTTGTCAAAATAAATTGAAACCAAGGATTATGTAACCAACTGGGAATGATAGCTATCTCTAAGCCCGTCATCATCGGGAGAGAACCCACAATGAGAATAATTGAGATGACGCTACCCACGATCATTTTACGAATTAAATCTTTAGATTCCGCTTCCCGTGCCACAATTTCGGCATCGCCTCTACCGGTCATCATCTCGTTTTGGGAGTGAACAGAAGCCCCATAACCTGCATCTTCCACCGCACGAGTAATGGTTTCAACACTGGTTTGTTGGGGCTTAAAGTGAACCGTTGCTTGTTCGGCTGCAAAGTTCACCTTGCATTCTTCTACTCCCGAAACATGACTAATCGCCTTTTCAATCGCATTTGCACAACCCGCGCAACTCATCCCTTCCAGTTTCAGTGTCGTTGTTTCGGTTTCTAACTTATCTGTGGTCATGACATCATCCCCGTCAGCGCTGGTTCTATCTTAAAGTCTCCAGTGGGCTGGAGAGTCAAATTAATTCTTAGAGTTCCTCGTTGTCTAAAATTTTTTGTAACTGAGGACGTAATTGCACTAAATCATAATTGATTGTATCCCAGACAATTTCATAACTTACTCTAAAATACTCATGTACTACTCGATTACGAAGATCATTCATCTCTCGCCAAGGGACTTCTGAATAACGATTTTTGATTTCTTCAGGAATGCTTCTCGTTGCTTCGCCAATAATTGTCAAATTATATAAAATTGCCTCAATCATCATCGGATTATTTTTGAATTCCTCAAACGTTAATCCCTGCGTGTAGTCTTTAATTTTTAGAATAGAATTTTGAATATCCTTGATTTTATGTTTCCATGAATTATCCTTTTCAGAAAACATGAATCAAATCCTTAATCATGGTTTGACGACAATATTCTCGTAAAGCCTCTTTTGTTCCTAAATCGACAGAGCAACCTAAACAATCTTCTAGATAATGTTCTATTTTTGAAACTTTAAAGAAACCAGCTGGTCTTTCTAAGTCAACTAATACGTCCACATCACTATTTTGATGAGCTTCATTACGAGCAACAGACCCAAATAATGAAAGAGATTTTACGCCTAATTTTTTTAGTTCTTCTTGGTGCGCTTGTATTTTTAAGATGATATCGTTCCGTTGCATCATGATAATTGGGAGAAGAAAATTAATTTTTTTATCTTATCCATTCATTACAATAATTCCCATCATACCTAAGTCTTCATGATCTAAAATATGGCAATGATAAACAGTTTTTCCCGCAAAATCTTGAAAGGGAATCCGAATGCGGACGCTTTCTCCTCTGGGGACTAAAACGGTATCTTTCCAAGTGCGATGGGTTACTGGTTGACCATTGCGACTCATGATTTGAAAGGGATTGGTATGTAAATGAAACGGATGATCCATCACCCCTGTATTAATAATTTCCCAATCTTCTACGGTGTCTAAACTGACTCGCGTATCAACTCGGCGTGGATCAAAGGCTTGTCCATTAATTAAAAACTGCATTCCTCGACCGGGAAACATCCCATGATTGAGGGTAAACTGACGGACTGTTTTCGGTTCGGGTAAGGTTTCGATAGGGATTAACTGTTGCGGGAGGGGTAAGGTTTCGGTTTCACCAGAATAGTTCAAGGTTGCGAGCGTTTGCGGAGTCTCTCTTTGATTCCGTCTTCTACCCATCATCCCACCTCCCATCATCCCGCCACCCATCATTCCCATTTGTCCTCGTTCATAGGGTAGGTTTAGCAGTCGATATTGTCCGGGTTCAGCATTCCCTTGGATTAAAACCTCAGCCCGTTCTCCGGGTGAAAGTAACAGTTCCGACAATTGAATGGGAGAAGCGGTTGCGCCAGCATCCGTTGCAATCAGATAAAGGGGATGTCCTTCCAGTTGTAAGCGATAGAAGCGAGACGTGGAAGCATTCACGAATCGTAATCGGAGTAAGCCACCGCTAGGAATCGAGAACTGAGGATTCACTTGTCCATTGACCGTTAAGATTGGACCATCACGTCCCATCATTTGCATCCCGTGGAAGGGTTGAGATCGCCCTCTCGCTGCAGTTAGGTCAAAGTCTTTGAGAAAGAGAAATTCCTCTTTCGCTTGTTGAATTTCTGGAATGTCATCCAATGCACCGCGAACAACAAAAATGCCACCTAAGCCACCAAATACCTGCTGTGCTACATAGCCGTGTAAATGAGGATGATAATAACCCGTTGTACCGTAATGATTGTCTGGAATGGTAAATTCATAGGTGTAGGTTTCTCCAGGGGAGAGTTGTAAAAAGATGTTATCTGCTGATCCTTCTGGAGAAATGTGCAACCCATGATAGTGAAGATTAGTCGGTGCCGATAAACTGTTTGTGGCGTGAATGCGAACGCGATCGCCCGGATACGCTTCTAAGCGAGGTCCTGGAATTTGCTGGTTATAACTGAGTAAGTTTCCTTGTTTCCCTGCAAAGGAAAAGACATGAGATTCGATATCAAGATTGACTTCTAAAAGTCCCTCTTGACTTTTAAAGACAGCGGCAGAAGCGGACGCATCTTTCCCTCGCGTCTGGGAACTCGCACATTGACTGAGTAAGATGCCTCCTAGGGTGCTACCACTCAGGATTAAAAACTGTCGGCGTTGCATGGTTTGTTAACTTTCCCCAACGAGAGTTTAGCGGTCAACTCCTCCTTCCCTGCCGCATTCCGCAGTTTAGGGAAGCATCATTTCTAACTCCCTTCTAGTTTAAAGTCTCCAGTCTAGGGGAGAGTCAAATCCTTTTGAATTAATTGGTAAATTGAGATAATTTTCTATCTTGGTTAAGCTGTACGTTTAACAATTAATAGCCTAAATGCTTCATTGCCTTTTCCGTCACCATTCTACCTCGCGGAGTACGCTGCAAAAAGCCAATCTGTAACAAATAAGGCTCATAAACATCTTCAATTGTCAGTCGATCTTCTCCGGTGGCAGCCGCGATCGCGTCGAGTCCAACCGGTCCGCCATGAAACTGCTCGATCATCGTATTGAGAAGCAAGCGGTCTGTCCAATCTAAGCCCATTTGATCCACTTGAAATAATTCTAGAGCTTCGGCGGCAACACTTTGACTAATTGCCCCAAGTTCTTTCACTTGCGCGTAATCTCGCACCCGCTTCAAGAGGCGATTGGCAATGCGAGGGGTGCCGCGCGATCGCGCAGCAATTTCTTGTGCCCCTGCTAAGATCACTTCTGTTTCTAAAACCTGTGCTGTACGAGTTACAATCTCGGTTAGTTCATCTACTTCATAAAACTGTAACCGCTGGACCATCCCAAAGCGATCGCGCAAGGGAGAGGTTAACGATCCGACGCGAGTGGTCGCTCCGACTAAGGTAAATGGTGACAGCGGAATACTGCGTGTTTTTGCGCTTTGTCCTTTGCCTACCGTAATGTCAAGCCGTCCATCTTCCATCGCGGGATACAACAGTTCTTCTGTAATCCGATTCAAACGATGAATTTCATCGATAAACAAAACATCCCCTGGATTTAAATTGACAAGCAAGCCGGTAATATCTCGTGGTCGTTCTAAGGCTGGGGCAGCAGTAATTTTACAAGCGACATTCATTTCTGTTGCTAAAATGAGGGAGATGGTGGTTTTCCCTAAGCCGGGTGGTCCATACAGCAGCAAATGATCCATTGCTTCGCCGCGTTGTTTTGCTGCCTGAATCGCGATGGTGAGGAGTGCTTTTAAGTCTTTTTGTCCGATATAATCAGCAAGGCGTTGGGGACGAAGAGAATCTTCGTTACTACTCGTTTCCTCTGCGGTGGGATTACTCTGTAATAACTCATTGCGTGGCTTCCGTTCTCGGGAAGAGGGCTGAGTGGGTTTTCCTTGTTCAGAGGAGCGTTTAATCGCCATAATGATTGAACAATAATTGAGAAAGGACTGTAATGGTTTTAGCTAAACGCATTTTACCTTGTCTGGATGTGAACGCTGGGCGCGTTGTCAAAGGAGTTAATTTTGTCAATTTACAAGATGCCGGCGATCCGGTGGAACTTGCCCAGAGATATGATGCAGCCGGTGCCGATGAATTAGTTTTTTTGGATATTACCGCAACCCATGAGGAACGGGATACGATTCTCGACGTTGTGCAGCGCACCGCAGAACAAGTGTTTATTCCCCTTACAGTTGGCGGTGGGATTCAATCCTTAGAACATATTAAAAATTTGTTAAGAGCCGGTGCTGATAAAGTGAGTATTAATTCCGGTGCCGTCCGGAATCCAGATTTGATTAATCAAGCCAGCGATCGCGTGGGCAAACAATCAATTGTCGTTGCTATTGATGCCCGTCGTCGTGAAGATCCCAACAATCCGGGGTGGGATGTTTATGTGCGAGGGGGACGAGAAAATACGGGTCTAGACGCGATCATGTGGGCCAAAGAAATGGAACAACGGGGGGCGGGAGAATTATTAGTAACGAGTATGGATGCCGATGGCACACAAGCGGGATACGATTTAGAACTCACTCGTCGCATCAGTGAAACCGTGACGATTCCCGTAGTTGCTTCTGGGGGAGCGGGCAATGTTCATCACATCTGTGAAGCTTTCACAGAGGGGAAAGCAGAGGCAGCGCTCCTTGCATCCTTACTCCATTATGGGCAATTGACCGTGACTGAGATTAAAGAATACATGAAACAACAAGCGGTTCCTGTTCGCATAAATTAACATTATTCAATATAAAGTTACACACTAGAGGGCAAAACTGGGAATTTATGTATTAAGATAGAGATAAATTGTTACATTTTATTAAATATGTTGTTATTTATTTTCATTTTTGATGTTGCCCTCGTGGCTTGGTCACTGCACTTGATGCAATCAGCTTTTCAATATCAAGAATTTTCATTAATGCTTGCTGGCGCACTAGTAGCTATTTCAGCCGCTGCGATCATGGTTTCTTATTTTATGATGGGAAGTTGTTTAGGTTATCTCAGTTAATTCCCTTATTTGTGATCAACCCACCCTTGACAAACTGGATAGGTGCAGGGCATGATGGATAGATGCGCTCGGGGCTATAGCTCAGCTGGTAGAGCACCTCAATGGCATTGAGGGGGTCAGCGGTTCGAGTCCGCTTAGCTCCATTGAAACTTTGAATATCGTGGCTTCTCACCGTTCCCAAAGTAAGGAATGCACTGAATTTTAAGAAACGTCGGCGAGAGGATATAACTTACCAACTAAGACGATAATTAACCGTAACGGTTCTTCCCGATTCAGCGAAATTATTAATGTCTCCTCGTAGGGCTTGGGAATAGACAGAGGAGTATTGATTATCCAATAAATTATAAACGCCCACCTGCAAGGTTCCTTCACCAATGCGAATACTGCTGATATAGTCCACAAGGAAATAGCCGTCAATGGGGTCGGGCTCAATGCCTTCTTCAAATGCGCGATCGCGATCGCCTACGACTAAAAATTGTAAGCGATTTTGCCAACCGGGCGTGGTCTGATTTTGGACATAGGCGGTAACTTTAAGCGGTTGCATGCTAAAGCTATCCAAGGGTTCAAATTCTCCTTCATCGTTCGGATCGCGCTCCCCTTCATTCCAACCGATAATACCGCCAAATTGCCAATCCTCAACCGGTTGCCAATCCACACTCGCTTCTACGCCATAAATCCGTTCGGGAGCGCGTTGTAACTCAAGAATATCGCGATCATTCTGTATAAGACGAGCGCCCAGTTCTGAATAATTATAGAAGCCGGCAAGAGCAAACTGCACAGACTCCCAATTGCCCCGAATACCAATTTCGTATTGATCAACTTTTTGCGGTTGCAAGTCATCAATTGACCCATCAATGGTAAAAGTAGAAGGCGTGGGCGGAAAGCCGAGAAAACTCAGGAATCGAGGAACTGAAAAGCCTTGGGAGAAGTTCACGAAAGCACTAAATTCTGGCGTAATTTTGTAAACGGTACCGAGGTTAAACACCGTAGAATCAAAGTTTCGTTCTCCCCCTTCCACACTGGCTTCTTGGGCATCGAAATTGGGATCGAAAAAGCGATTGAATTCTGAAAACCAGTCATATTCTACTATTCCCTGTTCCCTATTCCCTAGTGCATAGCACTATATAAACTAGGTGCAATACCAAACTTTTTGCGAAATGCACTAGTGACATCCTCCAGCACTCAATCAAAGATTAGAGTGCTGGCTTCCCATCCTCACGAATGGGCATTGCTCCCCTACGCCAGTTATCTAGGCACATTGCCCCCGACACCTCGACGGGGCTTACAAGGGGGCGAATTCATTTCGCCCCCTTGTAAGCCCCTTGACTTGAGAGCCTATTTCTTGCTTTTCGGGAGTCCCCCGATACGTTTCTATTCCTC
>JAAANX010000136.1 GCA_009909085.1 Cyanobacteria bacterium GSL.Bin1
CTTGGCGGTTCTTTCCGAGCGTCCAAAGCTCCTTTATGATTATTTTCAGCAACTTTTTGCGCAAGTGACGAATCCGCCGATTGATTCGATTCGGGAGGAAATTATTACCTCTCCTGTCACGACCATTGGTGCAGAAGGTAACTTACTCGATCCGAAGCCGGAAAGTTGTCATCTGATCAAATTAAAAACCCCAATTATCACGAATACTGAACTGGCGAAGCTCAAACAGTTGGATGGTGCCTTTCAATCCCTAACGCTACCGATTTTATTTGACCCGAAAACCGGGGTTGCCGGGTTAGAAGCTGCCATTGAGGAAATCTGTCAGCAAGCCGATCGCGCGATCGCGCAAGGCACGAGCATCATTATTCTCAGCGATCGCGATTTTGATAAAAACAAGGCGCCCATTCCCGCCCTCTTAGCAGTATCTGGCTTACATCACCACCTGATCCGTCAAGGCACGCGCACCCGCGTCGGCATTGTTCTCGAATCCGGTGAACCGAGAGAAGTGCATCATTATGCGGTGTTACTCGGTTACGGCTGTGGGGCGATTAATCCTTATCTAGCGTTTGAAACGTTAGAAGATATGATTGCCCAAGGGACGCTTACCGGTGTGGATTATTACACGGCTTGTAAGAATTATATGAAAGCGGTAACGAAAGGGACAATTAAGATTGCCTCGAAAATTGGGATTTCTACTTTGCAAAGTTATCGCGGGGCGCAGATTTTTGAAGCCATTGGACTGAATGAATCGCTCATTGAGCGCTACTTTACCGGAACGCCCTCGCGCATTGGTGGGGCTGATTTAAGCGCGATCGCGCAAGAAGCGATTTTACGTCACGCTCATGCGTTTCCTGAACGAGAAGTGAACGGACATACCCTCGACGCCGGCGGGGAATATCAATGGCGTAAAGATGGCGAAGCCCACTTATTGAGTCCCGAAACGATTCATACCCTCCAACAAGCAGTGCAAAGCGGGGATTATGAACTGTATAAAAAATACGCGCAACTGGTGAACGAACAGAATCAGCAACGGTTTACTCTGCGCGGATTACTAGACTATAAAGGGCGTGACCCGGTTCCCTTGGAAGAAGTGGAACCCATCGAAGCAATTATGAAGCGGTTTAAAACCGGGGCCATGAGTTATGGGTCGATTTCCCAAGAAGCCCATGAAGCCCTCGCCATTGCCATGAATCGCATTGGGGGTAAATCCAACACGGGAGAAGGGGGAGAAGATCCCGAACGCTACACCTGGAAAAACGAGCAAGGAGACTCGAAAAACAGCGCCATTAAACAAGTGGCTTCGGGTCGCTTTGGTGTCACCAGTTTGTATCTCTCCCAAGCCAAAGAACTGCAAATCAAAATGGCCCAAGGGGCAAAACCAGGAGAAGGCGGACAATTGCCCGGTAAAAAAGTTTATCCTTGGATTGCAAAAGTGCGTCATTCCACGCCGGGGGTGGGTTTAATTTCGCCGCCGCCACACCATGATATTTACTCCATCGAAGATTTAGCCGAGTTAATCCATGACTTGAAAAATGCCAACCGTGAGGCGCGGATTAGCGTGAAACTGGTGTCAAAAGTGGGCGTGGGAACCATTGCTGCGGGTGTGGCAAAAGCCCATGCCGATGTGGTCTTAATCTCCGGCTTTGATGGTGGAACTGGGGCATCTCCCCAAACCTCCATTAAACACGCAGGATTGCCTTGGGAATTGGGATTAGCCGAAACCCATCAAACCCTTGTTTTAAATAACCTCCGCAGTCGCATTGCCGTTGAAACCGACGGTCAAATGAAAACTGGACGAGATATCGCAATGGCAACGCTATTAGGGGCAGAAGAATTTGGCTTTTCCACTGCGCCTTTAGTTACCCTTGGCTGTATTATGATGCGCGTTTGCCATAAAAACACGTGTCCAGCAGGCATTGCCACCCAAGATCCCCAACTGCGGAAAAACTTTATTGGCAATCCTGATTACACCGTCAACTTTATGAAGTTTCTCGCGCAAGATGTCCGCGAAATTATGGCGAGTCTGGGCTTCCGTACCCTCAATGAAATGGTGGGACGAACCGATGTTTTAGAGGCCAAGCAAGCGGTGGATCATTGGAAAGCAAAAGGAATTGATCTCTCTAACATTCTCTATCAGCCAGACGTTCCCCCCGATATCGGTCGCTATTGTCAGATTCCCCAAGATCACGGGTTGGAACAATCGTTAGATATGACGGTGTTGCTGGATCTGTGTCAACCGGCGATTGAGAAACGAGAGACAGTTAAAGCAACGCTACCGATTAAAAACACCAATCGCGTGGTGGGAACGATTCTCGGCAATGAAATTACCAAACGTCACTGGTACGGCTTACCCGAAGATACGATTCAACTGCATTTTCAAGGCAGTGCGGGACAGAGTTTTGGTGCCTTTGTGCCGAAAGGGGTCACGCTGGAATTAGAAGGTGATGCTAACGATTATCTCGGGAAAGGTTTAAGCGGGGGCAAAATTATTGTCTATCCCCCGGTTGGTTCGACTTTTGTCCCAGAAGAAAATATTGTTATCGGTAATGTCGCCTTTTATGGGGCAACCGGTGGTGAAGCCTACATTTGCGGTGTTGCGGGAGAACGCTTCTGTGTCCGTAACTCGGGTATTAATGCTGTCGTGGAAGCCGTGGGCGATCACGGTTGCGAATATATGACCGGCGGGAAAGTGGTTGTCTTGGGCAAAACGGGACGGAACTTTGCAGCGGGGATGAGTGGCGGTGTCGCCTACATCCTCAATGAAACGGATGATTTTGCCAGTCGTTGTAATACGCAAATGGTCGAGATTGAAGCCCTCGATGAAGAAGACTGCGACATCATTCACCAGATGATCCAGAAGCACGCGGCTTACACCCACAGCCAAAAAGCAGCGCGAGTCTTGGCAAACTGGGATGCATATATCTCTCAATTTGTCAAGGTGATGCCCCGCGATTATAAACGGATGGTGGAAGGTATTCGACGCGCGATCGCGTCGGGATTAAGTGAAGACGAAGCGCAAACCGCTGCTTTTGAAGCCAATGTTAGTGATGCTGCCCGTGTCAGTGGTAGCTGAGATAGTCATTAGTTGTAGGGTGGGCAATGCCCACCCTACTAAACAAACAAGAAATAGGAAACGAGAGAACCATGGGAAAACCAACTGGCTTTATTGAATATCTCCGCGAGAACCCCTCAGAAGTATCCCCTGTTGAACGCATTCGCAATTGGGACGAGTTTCATATCGCCATGCCGGAAGATAACCTCCGCACTCAGTCCGCGCGGTGTATGGACTGTGGCACCCCTTTTTGTCATACGGGAATCGATATTGGTGGCATGGCAAGTGGTTGCCCAATTAATAATTTAATTCCGGAATGGAATGACTTGATTTATCGCGGACATTGGAAAGAGGCGCTCGATCGCCTACATAAGACCAATAATTTCCCCGAATTTACGGGTCGTGTCTGCCCAGCCCCGTGCGAAGGCGCTTGTGTTCTGGGGATTCATAACCCCCCGGTCACGATTAAAAATATTGAATATTCCATCATTGAAAAAGGTTGGGAAGAAGGTTGGGTGACGGCGGAACCGCCCCAAAAACGTACCGGAAAAACTGTAGCGGTCGTCGGTTCGGGACCCGCAGGGTTGTGTGCTGCCGCCCAACTGAATAAAGCCGGTCATTGGGTGACGGTCTATGAACGAGCGGATCGTCCGGGGGGACTGCTCATGTATGGCATCCCCAATATGAAACTGGACAAAGAAGAGATTGTTCTCCGTCGCATTGAATTATTAGAAAAAGAAGGAGTCAAGTTCGTTTGCAATACCGAAATTGGCAAAGATTTACCTGCCGAACAACTCGTGCAGGAATTCGACTCCGTGATCCTCTGTACCGGGTCAACCAAACCCAGAGACTTAAACATCGAAGGGCGTTCCTTAAACGGGATTCACTTTGCCATGGAATTCCTCACGGCGAATACGCAAGCGATCCTCAATGGCACAGACACCAATATTTCTGCCAAGGATAAAGATGTGGTGATTATTGGTGGGGGCGACACCGGAACCGACTGTGTGGGAACCTCATTGCGTCACGAGTGTCGCAGTTTAGTCCAACTGGAAATTATGCCCAAACCGCCTCTAGAACGCGCTCCGAATAACCCTTGGCCCCAGTGGCCGAAAATTTATCGTATGGATTATGGTCAAGAGGAAGCCGCAGCTAAATTTGGCAGCGATCCTCGAACGTATTTGACCTCGGCAACGAAGTTTGAAGGGGACGAAAACGGACAGGTAAAAGCCGTTCATACGGTCCAAATTCAATGGGAAAAAGACGAGAAGGGTCGCATGATTCCCCAACCCGTGCCCGGAACGGAAAAAGTTATCTCCGCACAACTGGTGTTATTAGCAATGGGCTTCTTAAGTCCCGAGCAACCCTTGCTTGATGCCTTAGGACTCGAAAAAGATCCGCGCAGTAATATCAAAGCTGAGTATAACAAGTACACAACCAATATTCCCGGTGTTTTTGCCGCTGGCGATTGTCGTCGCGGACAAAGCCTGGTGGTTTGGGCGTTTAACGAAGGTCGCGGCGTTGCCCGTGAATGTGACCGCTATTTGATGGGACAAACGGATTTGCCTTAACGGGATCAGCCAGGATTTAGGGTGTCGGAGGAGTTAGACTCCTCCGTGAGCTGTTCAATTGGTTAATTTATTTAGTGCCAACAGACGGGGCAACGTTTCAATCAGGTGGCTGCTGAGTAAGGCAAAACTGCTAAAGCCCAAACCCATTGATAAGATTGTGAGTTCGGGGGTATAGACCCAGACTGCCTCGGGATAAAACAAACTGATGCCTAAGGCAATAAGCGCCGCCACACCGCCGATGCCTAAGGCAAATTGGACGCTGGTTGTGGAAAAAACAATGATGCGCGATCGCGCTAGTAAATAAGCGAGAAAGGGCATCCAAACCACTGATAAATAAGCGGCATAAAAGCAGACAATTAAGCCCACAATTTCGCCGCCTTTGAGGGCAATGCCCAGGGCAAACAAAGCATTGAGACTGGCAAAGCCCATTTGATTGCGTTTCCGATGCACCAAGTTCACAATATCAAGACTGGCTTTGGTTTGAATGCGGAGAATATTGCTTCCTAAACCAAAGGCGGGTAAAGCCAAAGAAGAAACAAAAACAATTCCCCAAGGTTGATCGGTGCCACCGCCAAGCCAACTGAGAATATAAGGAATGACTGCTTTTGCGGTAACGTCTGCTGGAATAATGTTCGCTTGTTGCGCAGCAACCACGATCGCGGAGGGTAAAAACGCTAATGCCGTTAAAATGAGACCGGCAATCAAACATCCCCAACACGCCACTTGCAGCGAGCGCGCTCGCACTACAAACTGCTGACACTTCATATCGATCAACACCAGTAATACACTTGAGATCATGACTCCTAAGATCTCTGGCGAATAATCGTGGCTGACTTGGGGCCAAAAATCGAGCACCATTGTGCCATAAATTTCTCCGTTATGTAACTGCCAGAGTGCCGCGGCTAAGACCAGTAAATTGAAGAGTAACAAGCCGCGGAAGAGCCAACTGGCGCGTTCTACTGGCAGTAAAGAGATGACAAAAAATAATCCGGTTACGGCAATCATTGTCGGCAATTCCGCAAAGCCAACAATGCTTAAAATCGCTGCCACCGAAATAATTTGAACCGCTTCAATGCCAATAAAAGAGGTCCAAGACATTAAACCAATGCCAATTTTCAAGGGTTGACCGTAGCGATCCCCAAGAATGGTCCAGATTGGATCGATGCGACTCCAATACAGGGGGGCAAGTAGCGCAAGTGCCATCGTTCCCAGCGCGATCGCGATCGGATAAATACTACCCACCACCCCATTGCTAAAAGACTGTTCTGCCGTTCCCAGCACAAATCCTAACCCGTAATGCGCCGAAACCATCAAGGTGGCAAGGGAAACCACTCCCAAGTTGCGCGTTTGGCTGACCATCCTGTTACTCATCAGTGACCGCTATGTTAATGAATTTTTCCCCACTGATCTTACCAGTGCTTTGAGAGCGGCTTGAATGAGTTTTGTGCAGTTGATTATCCTGATTTCAACTGACTACCCAAGATCGAGTTGACAGAAAACAGAATAAACGATTGGGTAAGTAGATTTATCAAGATTTAAGGTTCAACTATCAATTCGCCATCAGCTTGTAACCCAGGTAAACCTAAGGCATAAGCATGAAAAGGTAAATTGTTGTGCATCTGTCGAATATAAATTGTGATGCATACTTATCAAATCAATGAATTTACTTACGTCATCAAGAACGGCAAAATCCATAATTGCAAACAGAACTTTCAATACCGCGATGTAACAGTCTGTCCCCAAATAGGTAGATGTGCGGGCAAAAAAAGGCGTTTAACAATTTAGTGTGATCAGATGTGGTCTTTTGTGGGCAACTTCTCTTTTAGAGTAGCCATATACACAAATAATGCTCTCAAAATGTCACGCCTACTGTAGGGAAAGAAACCGGCAAAACTAACTCTATTGAGCAGTTTGGTTTAACTACACTATAACTTTACGCCAGAGAGTTTCGCGGTTAGTGCGAAATCCCCTATCGTTTTCCAAAAAGTTGGACAATCACATCGGCGCAATTTGGTACTTTGTACACCACTACAATGCGCCCTTAGTTGTTTAGGACTACCGCTGTATCAATCCCATAGCTTGCGAAACCCTCTTCCGTATCTTGATTTAAATCACTAATTTTAATTTTCTGTAAGAAATATTAAGTGAATATATGTAGACAAATGCAATTTCTTGAGCTATGCTGTAAATTATCAAGTAAATAAGATCCAACGCACAAACAAACAAGAGTATTTATAGGTATAAAGTGTAAACGGCATCAAGTGTATCTATTATATTAACTTAATTGTTCCTGTTTCACTTAATATACAAGGGTTTCATCCTGGGGTCTGCAAATTTTAGTTAAAGGATTTTTACACTTAAATAAATATATGTAGGCAATTTTGATATTTTACTGTATGATAGAAATCAACAAGTAAATTGATTTAAACTTTACTAAAAGAGGACTATATGTTAATTACTTGAATATATTATTAAGTTTAGTGATTTTTAAGTTAAGTAATATTGCTTTAAAGCACTAATTATTTGTCAGTAGACAAACTTTTTTTGAGCCGAACGGCATGACATGAAAGCTAACGAAATCAATACTATTTCGCGGTGGAATATCCATCGAAAGTGATTTGAGAAGATACCAAGAGTGCACTCAAATTGCCCGGCACACAGAATCAGTGTGCCTTTTTTGATGAAATCTGGTTTGGATTTCTTTAGAACAAGATTGGGATTTCGATACTAAAACTTCAAGTGTTTTTCCTGCCTAATCTTCAAATTTTTCACTCGTAATCGAATCTAAGGATATTTATGGACATAACTGAATCTATCCGCATTGAAGCCGAAGACTACAAAGTGGGTACCAATGGTACTGAATATTTTGACACCACTGCTGGCAACACCGGCGGCGCTTACCGCACTGACGATGTTGATATCGAAGTTACTGGTGATGTCAATATTCCGGTTACCATTGTCGAAATTTTGCTTTTATTCTTCTATCTCAAATTTATCGATCTCAAGTTAGCTTTAATTAACACTGACCAGAGTCACTAACGCAACTTAGACAAAAAACAACAAAAAAACCGCCTTAAACTTAGTGTTAGAACAATTAAGTCGTGTCCATACCTTGCAAACTCCTCTCACTAAATTTTGATTTAAATCACAAATTCTAGGTTTCTATAAGCAATATTAAGTGAATACATGTAGACAAATGCAATTCCTTGAGTTATGCTATAAATTAATAAATAAATGAGATATAAAACACAATGTAATACCATTCAAATTACATTAACGCCATTAACGCTCACAAAATCAATATTATTTTGCGGTGGAATATCCAAGTATCCATCGAAAGCAATTTGAGAAGACACCAAGAGTGCACTTAAATTGTTCAGTAAACAGGATGCGTGTGCCTCTTTAAAGAAGTATTATCTCCAGGTAATATTCTTTTTTCATCAGTCTAGGCAGAAGAATAACAAAAATCATCCCAAAGATAGACTCAGTAACGTAAATAGTCAACCTCATAAATCTTGGCAATAAGCCTTGGAAATCCCAGAAAAAGTTGAGGAATTGGAAAAAAATTACCCATTATATACCTTTTCTGTCACTTTCCGAACTAAAGAGTAAAAATCGAAAACTACTATATAATTTTCCTTCTTCGACAGCAACGATTCAATTCTGTCGCAGTTTCTAACTATTAAACATCTTCAAAAATAAGCGGAGATGGGATAAAAGGAATTTACGCCAAACGCTTAAAATTCTTAAAAACCCAATAACCTTCACTACTACTTCTAAAAAAAACTTATGGCTACCGCAACATCCTTCGTTATTAATCCAGGTGGAAACCTCATCACTGGTAGTACTTTTACCAAAGGTTCATTTCAAATTACGAATAACTCTACTACTGGAGAATTAATTAGCAAGATTACGATTGATCTCACCACGGCACTCTTCCAAGACTTAGTCTTTGATCCGTTCAAGGTAGCCGGGGATTCTGGTGGCAGAGACGTCACGATTGAGAGTGATGCTAATAGTGTCTACTCCTCACACCAATATTTTAGCGAACGTGATGGCGGCTATGATATCCTTGAGCTCTCTTTTAATGACTTTGGCTTTGGGGAATTTTTCTCCTTTGCAGTTGATACTGATCCGACAAGTATCAAATGGACAACTGCTCCAGGGCCTGGTGATTCAGGCAGTATATCCGGGCTAGAACTGGTTGGGGCAACTGTTACCGTTGAATACAGCGACGGAACAGCTGAAATTGGTCAGGTTTACCGTATTCCAGAAAGTGATACCGCATCGCAAGTAGTCATAACCTCCATATCACCCGATTCTTCGCTCACACCTACTTTGGAGGTTTTGGGAATTAGCTCGGCGGCAGCCACAGTATCAGACCCGAATCAAACCGTTCGCATCTATGGCCCCGCTGGAGCATCTGCGTCTCTACTCATCGTTGAGGCTGCTCTATATATTGAGGGAGACGGATACGATATCGATCCCTATGAAGGGAATACGGCGATCGCGGTAGACGAAAAGTTTGCCACAATTGGCTCTGAAGGCTATGTTGACATCCCAGTTGTGCTCACTCACTCTGACCCGGCTGGAGGTTTAAATCATCTGGTTGCCACCCTCACTGATGGAGAGGGTAACACGAGTGCAGTAACGTCCCGAACGGTTTTAGAGCTTCAGGCTAGTAACATCGCCCCCACAACTAGCGGCATTGCGGATGTCGCAGTTAGCGAAGGTGCAGTCAATACCAACATTGCCCTATTCGATGCGTTTGAAGATGCCGAGAGCACCGATGCCGAGCTGAACTATGCCATTACAGACAACACGAATGCCGCTCTGTTTGATACTGTCACCATTGATGCGGCAACTGGTAGCTTAACTCTGGATTACGCGGCGACCGGCACGGGCACCAGTGACATTACCGTCTCGGCTACGGATCCCGAAGGTCTCTCCACCCAAAGCACCTTCACCGTGACTGTCAATGAGGCCTCTGTCGTGAATTCTCAGCAAGTGGAGGCAGAAGCCTATGTTGCCTTTGTCGATTCCAGTGCTGGTAATGATGGCGATACCACGCAATTCACTGACGATGTCGATGTCTACGTCACTGATGATGCAACAGGCGAGTTTCATATCGGCAAAATCGCCAACGGTGAGTCACTGACCTACAGTGTGGATATTGCAACGGCTGCAGTGTATGACCTAGTGCTCCGGGTTGATAACAACCGCAGTTCCGATCGTGAAGTAACAGTAACAGCTGGCGGCCAGGCGTACAACTTTGCCTTTGGCAGCACCAATGGCTGGGATGATGTCGTGCTGCCCGATATTTCCCTAGGAGCAGGGACTCAATCAATTC
>JAAANX010000137.1 GCA_009909085.1 Cyanobacteria bacterium GSL.Bin1
AGGTGTAGTGTTCAAGACCGCACCGTGCAGTAGAGGGTTTGCTAGTTTGTCTAATGATCCCAGACCTCAGCTTCAGTAATCGACTGCATTATCTTACCATTCTGTCAATGCGTAAGTCCTACTAGATTATCAGGGCTAATCCTCTAAACTCTTGCTCTATGCTGAAATATCAATTCCGCAAAATTTGGACGCTGCTATCGGTCTATTACGCCTATATGCTGGAATATCGGGCGGAGTTGTACTTTTGGGTATTATCCAATTCTCTGCCAATTATTTTAATGGGGGTTTGGGTGCAAGCAGGACAGCAAGGACAGTTTGATTTAACGCCAACCGAGTTTATTCGCTACTTTTTAGGGGTATTTATTGTCCGTCAATTTACTGTGGTTTGGGTGATTTGGGAATTTGAACGCGAGGTTGTAGAAGGACGTTTATCCTTTCGTTTGTTGCAACCATTAGATCCGGTTTGGCATCATGTGGCGGGTCATGTTTCGGAAAGATTGGCTCGTTTTCCCTTTGCAGCAGGGTTAATTATTCTCTGTTTTGTTCTCTACCCGGATGCGCTTTGGTACCCCAGTGTTTGGCAAATCTTGGGGTTTATTTTGTGGTGCGCGATCGCGTTTGCTTTGCGTTTTTTAATGCAATATACGTGGGCCTTATTTGCTTTTTGGACGGAACGTGCCACTGCCTTAGAACAATTTTCTCTGTTGTTTTATTTGTTTCTTTCGGGGATGATTGCCCCATTAGAAGTCTTTCCCCCCTTCTTAAAACAACTTGCCCTTTTGACGCCTTTTCCTTACATGGTTCACTTTCCCGCTGCCTTTTTAATGGGGCTACCGGTCAATATCATTCAAGGCGTTATTGTTACTCTAGTTTGGGGAGCGCTCTTTTTTGTATTGAATCGTTGGTTATGGCGACGCGGATTAAAAGAATATTCAGGAATGGGGGCCTAATTTTGAGGAGGAAATCATTTTTCGGTTAGAATTTTCACACTGATCGGTAAAGACGTGCAGAGGGGGAGACAAGGGAGACAAGGAGAGACGGTGAACCAATGACTAATGACTAATAACTAATGACTAATGACCATACAATTGTATCAATATTTACAACAATTACCGTTATCTGCTGATAAGAAACAGTCGATTGATTTACCGCCGAAAGAAAAAGAAGAAGCATGGCAAATTGTTTGGGATGCCTTTCTCAATGGAGATTTTCAGCAGCGTTGGGAAGTGGCAAAGTATCTGCCTAAATTTGGCGAAAGCGCGATCGCGCCCTTAACTCATTTACTCCATAATGAGGCAGCGGATCTGGATTTGCGTTGTGAAGCAGCCGCTATTTTGGGCCAAATTAATGCGAGTCCTGCCCTGTTTACGCTCACTGAAATTCTAAATACAGACAGTGACCCAGAAGTGATCACTGCTTGTACCAATGCTCTTGCCAAAAAAGGGAAAACTGCAATTCCTATTTTGACTGAAGCATTAACCAATCCAGAAACCCGACTCCGTGCTGTAGAAGCCTTAGCTTATTTGCGAGAACCGGAAATCATGACGCCACTGATGAAAGTGGTCGATGATCCGCAGCCAGAAATTCGCACTCAGGCGATTGAAGCGCTGAGTCGTTTTCGTAATTCGCAGATCATCCCAATTTTAATGAAAGCCTTACAAGATACTCATGCCCAAGTGCGACAAGAAGCAGTGATTGCTTGTGGCGTCAGAGGCAAAGATGGTGATCCTGAGGCTGTCGTTTCGGCATTAAAACCCTTGTTGTACGATATTAATTTAGATATTTGTTCTCACTGCGCGATCGCGTTGGGAAAAATCGGGACTGCAGCAGCAATTACAGCCCTCACGGAATGTTTGCACTCAAGTCTTACCCCTGCTTCTCTCAAAGAGCAAATTATCCGCAGTCTCAGTTACCAAGAAAACGAACAAACCCTTGCGATTCTTTCCCATTGTCTAAAGGAGGAATCCAATTCCCTGCAAGCAGAAATCGTCACCGTTTTAGGACGTTGGAAGAGTGCTATTTTCAAAACAGAAATTGCTGAAATGTTAGTGCAGTTTTATGAAGAGATGCCAGATGCGCAAAACAATGCTCACCTGAAACACAGTTTAGCCCTTGCCCTCGGTAATTTAAGTGTCACGACTGGAAAAGAATTGCTGTCACACTTAACCCAAGATGAAACCGCAACGGTCAAACTTCATGCCAAAGCAGCTTTAAAAAAACTCCCGTAGGTGTATCAAAATGCACGAAACGTAAGGAAAAAATCCGTTATTCTCATCGTAAAGTGTAACTGAGACTACACAAATGCGGATCGAGCAATTGCAAGCGTTTTTAGCTATCACTGAAACCGGTAACTTTGGACAAGCTGCCAAAAAATGTGGCGTTACTCAATCTACGATTAGCCGACAAGTCCAGGGATTGGAAAATGCGCTGGGTGTTCCTTTGTTTCATCGTTCTCATCAGGCAAAATTAACCGTCGCCGGAGAACGTTTTTTGCCTCGCGCTCGTAAAATTTGTCAAGAATGGTCGATTGGCATCAAAGAACTCGATGATTTGATGGCAGGAAAACAGCCGGAATTGTGTGTTGCAGCAATTCATTCGGTTTGTTCTTACCATTTACCCCCGGTATTACGGACCTTCTGCCGTCAATATCCTCATGTGCAACTGCGAGTCACTGCTTTAGGCAGCGATCGCGCCTTGAAAGTCTTACGAGATGGGTTAGTCGATGTTGCCGTGGTGATGAATAACCCGGCGTTTATGGCTAGTCCAGAAATGTTGGTTGATAGACTATTTGAAGAACCGATTGAAGTTTTAATGGCAGGGAATCATCCCTTAGCCAAGTACAAGCAACTCGCTTGGTCAGAATTAACGGCTTATCCCCATATTGTTTTTAAGGATGGCTATGGGATGCAACGCCTGGTACAAAATTGGTTTTCTCAGCAAAATGCCACTATTCAAACCGCAATGGAATTGAATACTTTGGATGCTTTTCGCGGCGTCATTCGTCAAGGGGAGTTAATTGCGTTACTGCCAAGGTCGGCACTGATAGACGCCCATCATGATCCCACCCTTGCCATTCGTACCATTGGGAATAAAACGAGCGAAAACAGCGATCAAAAAGCGACGCTGACCCGAGAAGTGATGTTTGCTACCACACGCGATCGCGCCGAAATTCCCCCAATTAAAGCGTTTCGTCAACTGGTCCAACAACTGTCTACCCCAACCACCGTTGACCTAACGCCGGAAGTTTGTCCTTCTCTAGAACTAAAATCATGAGCGCATCTTTCCGAGAACTCCTGAAAAAAGTTGGTAGTGGTCCCCACACCGGCAAAGATTTAACCCGCGCCGAAGCGGCGACAGCGACTCGCCTCATGTTGCAACAAGAAGCGACACCAGCCCAAATCGGGGCGTTTATGATTGCTCATCGCATTAAACGTCCAACCGCAGAAGAACTAGCAGGGATGTTAGATGCGTATGACGAAATGGGAGGGCAAATTCCTGCTTTAACCACCGATCAGCAGTATCCCGTTACCGTTTTTGGTGTGCCTTATGATGCGCGATCGCGCACTGCTCCCGTTTTTCCGATCACGCTCCTTTTACTAGCGAGTGTGGGCGTTCCGGTGATTTCTCATGGGGGCAACTGTATGCCGACCAAATACGGCATTCCCTTTGTTAAGATTTGGGAAGCTTTAGGCGTTAACTATCGTTCGCTTTCTCTGGCCGGTAGCCAACAACTCCTCACCAAAACGGGCATTGGTTTCTACTACCTTCCCCAACACTTTCCGCAAGCCCACAACTTGATTCCCTATCGGGAAGAAATTGGCAAACGTCCTCCTTTTGCGACCATTGAACTGATTTGGTCACCCTATGCGGGCACAGCAAATATGATTTCTGGATTTGTCCATCCGCCCACTGAGGATCGGTTCCGAGAAGTTTTTCCGTTACGCCCCATGCAACAACTGATTACCGTAAAAGGGTTAGAAGGAAGTTGCGATCTCGCTCGAAACCGCACAGGGATCGTGGGCATTAATCAACCGGAAAAAGGATTTCAACGGTTGCATTTGCACCCCGAAAATTATGGGTTTGCCGGACGCGATGTCTTGCTCGAATCGCCAGAAAAATTAATAGAACAGTTACAAACCGTGATAGCTGGCAAACCAGGAGAGTTAATGTCAGCTGCGCTTTGGAATGGGGGAATTTATCTCTGGTTATGTGGCGTTTGTCCCGACTTAGAAACGGGCTTAGCCAAAGCAGAAGATTTAATTACAACCGGTATTGTGGCAGACAAATTGGAGGAACTACAAACTGATTTGCCTTAAAATGCTAGATCACTTCAGACTCTCTGTGAGCGAATCTCACTTCAATGTCACTAAAAGTTGTTTATGAGTGAATCACCCTCACCGAAATCTACTCCAAGCAAAGGATTAACAGCAACGCTGAACTATATTGAACGCATTGGCAACCGTTTACCGGATCCTTTAACGCTATTTGCGCTACTTGCTTTATTAACCATTGTTGCCAGCGCGATCGCGTCTTGACTCAAATCAAACGTTCCAGCTCAGTAGAATAGATACAAATAGTGAATTAGAGAATTTCTCGAAGACTTCAAATAGAGTTATTTGCCCAAAGGCAATGGTCTCGGGACTGGTCCAATCGTCACATTACCAGCGACTGCATAGATGGTTGCAGATTTGGCACTGGCTTTGTTAATAGTTAAGCCTCGGCCAGCATAGTATCCAGCAACAATGTCGAGATCCTGGGGCAAGATGTTCTGAGTGAGAGCCTCCTCAATAGTACGGTAGGGCTGCAAGATAGTACCATTTGGCTCTCCTACCCAACTAGGCGATCGCGCATCAATGAACTTTGCTTTGTCCCCCGGTGCAAGGGCACCGATTGCGTTGAGCAGATTTTCATTGGCTATTCCAGTCGCATAATTGCAGTTTGGTGGCTTACAGTTTGTGTACCCTCCATCATGTATTCCAATTGCGATCAGCGATCCTGGTAGATGTAATGGACCGCCTGAATCGCCTCCCGATGAGTCTGCATCATAATAGAAGATTCGTCTGCTAGGGTTTTCCTTGTCAATCACTTCCAAGATTTGTCCAAGAGCTTCTTGCTCTGTTTGGGAAGCCGCATTGTTGCCACCTTTAGTTCCTGGTGGTTTATCATCTACACCATATCCCGTGACTGTTATATAAGTGCCTTTTTCTGGTGCTGGGGCTGTTTTTACCAGCTGGAAGAAGGCTTGACGGGATGCGAACACCGATGTGCCATCTGTGTTTGGTTTAATGCGGAAGACTGCCCAGTCTCGTCCGTTGTCAAAACCTACCTCTGCAAATTTGATAGAACCCATATCAATCGGAAACTGATCTTTGGCCGGTGGAGGCTGTTCCGTACCATCAGGGAGGGAAGGTGGTACATCAAACTGGAGTATTTGCTGTGTGGTGATCGGTTTTGGATTCTGGCAAATACCTTTTTCCACATTCTGGCAAAAGCAATGTCCTGCAGAAAGACCAACGCCAGCAGAGGTCAACCATCCAGTACATCCTATCGGTTCCATCCGTGCCGTAGCAGGATTCTCAGAGTGGACTCGGTCATCCGGACCAACAATGACTCCAGGGGCTTCTTCCGCTTCCGTTCGTAGAAATTTGGCATCGCGGTCTGTTTCCACTCGCACGCCTTTGAGTAAATTCATCACAGACTCAGTGACAGTATCTACGATAACGGTATCTCCCTTGAAATAAGCTGTGCTATATGACCACGTCTCCAACGTATCTGCATCAAAGTGCTGGGAAGACTGATTGTTCACGTCTGAAACCTGGATTCTCACATTCTTTGGTATTGACCTTGGCTGGAAATATAGACGGATATAGTTGACATCAGGGGCGATCAGTTGCGCCCGTGTGTCGCTCTCATATTTGATCTTGAACCCTTGCTCGGTGGAGGTTGAGTTGAGATGTGCTGCTACGGCGGCTGCTTCTGGCACTCTGTAAAAACCGAACGTGAGAAAGCATGTGATTACAATAGCAATCAATATCAGAACTCTTAGTAATCTCGGAGCCTTGTGCTGCTGTTTATCCATGGTTACTTCATCTGAGGTTATTTAATCCGTATAATTTTTAGTAAGCCAACGTAGGGATAGTCTCGATCTGTCCAGTTTCTCCGCTTGCTTTACCTCCCAAGTTATGAACATGCTGTCCATCGTGCCAATCGACGTCACTCCTGCTTAAGGAGAAGCGATAATTGTTTGTCTCTGGATTCGTGCGCACAATTAGACCAAAGTTTGTATTGGCTGCTGATGGGACAACAGTGGAAATTGAACCAGTGGTATTCGGTAAGCTGACCTCTACTGTTCCCGATGTTTCTACCTGGCCTCCTGCCTGGCCAATACGAGCATACTCTTGGACCCCTCGTGTGAATTTATCCGTTAGGTCTGGTGTTTTTTCTCCGTAGAAAGGGCTTTGCCTGTCCTGAATTGTCGTGCCGTCGCAAATAACAAAATTTTCTGGAACTTCCATTGTTGACCCATTCGGTCTCCACCAGTCAATTATTCCTCCAATTGGCACAGTTCCATAACCTGTGAGTGGTCCACTAATAGTCAAGCTAGAACCTTTGATCGCTCCAGTTGTCGTCAAACTAGAAGCTTTGATCGCTCCCTCAATATTGATCGAAGCCTTATTACTAATGTTTAAGGTCGCCCCTTCCAATTGACCAAGAGTAGAGATCGAATTAGGAGTAGAAATCGGCCCATTAACGGTCAATTTTGAGGGGTCATTTCCTTGACCAATTATCACGTTGCCTGTGTCCGTAATTGTCAATTGGGCTTGAGCAGGAAAGACAAAAAATAGTGTCATGGCTCCTGTCAAGATAAAAATGAATGGTGGTGGAAAAACAACCTTTATGGATGCCATTCGCTTGGCGTTTTACGGACAACGAGCGCAATGTTCCACACGAGGGAATCTGAGTTATAGTGACTTTTTATCGCAAGCAGTGAATCGTCATAGTGAGAATAAAACCCGCATTGAATTGGCGTTTGAAGAGATATTAGATAATCAATTAGTTGTCTTTAGAATTACGCGCAGTTGGCAAAAGGGAGATAATAAGGATACGTTAAGTATTTTAGTGGATGATTGGCCCGATCGCGCTCTGACTAATATTTGGGATGAATATATTGAAAACTTACTCCCTTTAGGCATTTCTAATCTATTTTTATTTGATGGGGAACAAGTAAAAGAGTTAGCGGACTTAGAGGTTCCGCCGCCACAAGTGAAAGATGCGATTCAAGCGTTATTAGGATTAGAATTAGCGGAAAAGTTAGGGGAAGATTTAGAGGTTTTAGTCAATCGCAAGCGCAAACAACTGGCAAATCAAACGACGCTGAAAACATTAGAGGAAATTGAAACGAAGCTGAATGACCAAAAAAAGTAATATAAGCAAGCAGAAGCGCAATTTAATCAGCTAGAAGCAGACCTCAAGAAAGCGAATGAAACGCATCGCCTTGCCTCCGAAAACTTTATCTCAGAAGGCGGAAAAATTGCCTCTCAACAATCGCAATTAGAACGAAAAATTAATGAACTGAAAAACGATGAAGCAAGAGAGAAAGAGGCACTGCGAGATTTAGCTGCAGATGTGTTACCGTTAGCTTTAATTACACCCTTATTAGAGACAGCAAAAGCACATGGAGAAACCGAATTAGACTATCAACAAGCCTTACTGACCCAAGATGTAATTAAACAGCGCGATCGCGCAGTAAGAATATCACTTCGAGAGAGCCGTTGCCAGTGTAAGAGAAGCAGGCTTGAGAAGTGGTAATAGACATGAGGTAAAATCCAAAGAACACCCCTTACGGCAATGAAGGGATTCAAAGGGCTAGAAACTCTTGATCAGCGCGATTGTGAGCGATCAACAACCCCGATCCTATGGTTGAGATGCGGGGCAATTCGCTGTAACTGATGATTTCGATGATCCATTACCCGCAGAAATTCTCGACGCCTTTGAAGGGAAATGAGAATTTTGCTAGTTAGAGATCCAGTAAACTGAACCTAGCGAAAGATTAAATCCCCTATGACTCAACTCAATGTAGAAGGCATTCCTCAATCAACTCCTGATAAAGAATTTACTTTAACTTTTGCCCGTCACGAAACCTTTCATCCTCGTTTTAGCTGGTTGAAAAAAGGGTTTGATGCTGCCCGTCAAAATTCAAACATTTTTCTACAAGACGATGCACCTGTGCGCCTTGGCGTGGGAAAAAACATGGTGCGTTCCATCCGATATTGGTGTCGGGCGTTTAAAGTTTTACAAGATGATCAACCGACTGAATTGGGTGAAAAGCTACTCGGTGATGGCGCATGGGATCCTTTTTTAGAAGATCCCGCTTCGTTATGGTTACTGCATTGGAATTTGCTAAAACCCACTTGTGAAGCAGCAGCTTGGTACTATGTTTTTAATCTATTTCGGCAAGTGGAATTTACAGCAGATGACTTAACTAGGGAAATTCAAGATTACACCCATCAACTAGGAAGAAAAATTGCCGATTCTTCGATCAAAAAAGATGTGACTTGTCTGCTGCGAATGTATGTGGAACAAGGGGATCCGAAAAAGCTGAGTGAAGATTCCATTGATTCCCCGTTTACAACTCTAAACCTCATCCAAAGCACAGGAGATTCTAAACATTATCTCTTTAAGGTGGGACATAAACTGACATTACCCCCAGCAGTGATTGTGGCGAGTTGTTTAGAATTTGCAGCGAGTCGGGGAACGCAGAAAACCATCTCCATTGCTACCCTTGCTTATGAAATGGGCAGCCCTGGGTTAGTTTTTAAGCTAGGAGAAAGTGCGATTTACGACGCGATCGAAGCAATGACGGCTGCTTGCGATTCCTTAATGCTTTCGGATACAGCAGGATTAATACAGTTTTCTTTCAGAGATCACCCATTAACGCTAGCAGACGATATCCTAGACAAGTATTTCCAAGCTCGTAACGGGAATGTGTCATGACCGAAAAACCCCTCTCGCAATATATTCGTCTTCGCCGTCGCTACTCTCGTTCAGTGAATTTAGAACGGGATTTAGAGGTGCCATCTAGCTTAGAGGGATATGTTCTCACTGATCGCGCCATTGATAGCTTGCGACGGATTGTGGGCAAATTCTCTCAAAGTGAGGGAAATCGGGCTTGGACATTAACCAGTGTCTATGGTACAGGAAAATCAGCGTTTGCCCATTATTTATCCGCTTTAGTTGCCCCTGCAAATGATCCGATGCGAGAGAAAGCAAGCGCGATCGCGCAAGAAGGATTGGGAACAGAAAGTGATGATTATCAACTATTAGAAGATAATCTTCCCCAAAACGGATTCTTCAGGGCAGCCGCAACAGGAACCAGAGAACCGATTAGCCAGACCATTGTTCGGGCTTTAATTAATGGTGCAGAGAGTTTTTGGAAATCGAAGAAGAGGAGCGACCCCGCGCCGTCGCACGGCGCTAGGGAACGCGCGACGATGGGAAATAAACCAGAGGTTTGTCGCGAACTAGTTGATCTTAACATTGAAATTAGTGAAGGGAGAACGCTTAGTAATCAAGAAGCTCTCAAGTTAATTAAAAAAGTTAGAAAAGCAGCAAAAACGGGCAGGGTAAACGCATCAAATTAAAGATTGACACCAGATTCAAACAAGAGAGAGCTTTCAAGACAAAGTAAAAACCCAAAGTGGTGAGAGAATCAGATTAAACAAAATAGGAAAAATTT
>JAAANX010000138.1 GCA_009909085.1 Cyanobacteria bacterium GSL.Bin1
CTGCTGTTGCCAATCTCTACAACGCTTATCCGTTCCCCCCTGAACCCTTACTGGATGAACCGCCACCGGGTTACAATTGGCGTTGGAATTGGACCGCTGCTTATGATTTCTGTACAGGAATTAAACCAGCGCAGCAAAATATCCGTATTTTAGATGCTGGCTGTGGCACAGGTGTGGGAACCGAATATTTAGTTCATTTAAATCCGGAAGCGTCAGTGATCGGAATTGACATTAGCGAATCGGCGTTATCAGTTGCCAGAGAACGGTGTCAGCGTAGTGGTGCGACTCGCGTCGAGTTCCAACCCATGAAGGTGGAAGAGGCTCACCAATTACCTGGTCAGTTTGAAATGATTAATTGTGTTGGGGTTTTACACCATCTTCCAGATCCGGTGGCGGGAATTCAAGCTTTAGCGGAAAAACTGGCTCCCGGGGGGATTTTCCATATTTTTGTTTATGGGGAGTTGGGACGTTGGGAAGTGCGGTTAATGCAAAACGCGATCGCGCTTCTCCAGCCAGAAAATTACCAAGAGGGAGTCAAGATCGGGCGTCAGCTCTTGCAGAGCCTTCCCGATAATAACCGCATTGTTAAACGAGAAAAAGAACGGTGGGCATTAGAGAATCAACGGGATGCTTGCTTTGCCGATATGTATGTCCATCCCCAGGAAATTGACTACAATATCCATACCCTCTTTGATTTAATTGATACATCGGGACTGGATTTTGTCGGGTTCTCTAACCCGGAATTTTGGCAACTGGAGCGGTTACTCGAAGGAGCCCCCGACGCTTTAGCAAGAGCACAGAATTTGAGCAAGCGCGATCGCTATCGACTCATAGAATTACTTGATCCGGATGTGACACACTATGAGTTTTTCTTATCAAAACCGCCCCTGCCGCAATGGGATTGGTCAGCAGATGCTGACTTTTTAAATGGCATTCCCGAACGTCATCCCTGTCTGGAAGGATGGCCCAGTCGAAGTTTGTTTAATGCTAATTACGAGCTGGTGAGCCTCTCGGAAGATGGATTTAAGCTCTTAGAAGCCATCGACCAAAATTCAGAACCACAGCAGACGTTGGGCACAATTTTAGCGGAAACTGGCGGGAATTTAGAAACTGCGCGATCGCTGCATCAGCAGAAACTGATGCTCCTGACGCCGAACCCCTCTCACTAAATTCGGAAAACATTAAAGAATTGTTACTACACCGTGATATGATTTCTCGTGGCTCGTTTAAGTAACGTCATCAATCTCAACTCGAACCAAGGATAAACACCGTGAGTTCACAGACCTCACCCTCAGACACAATCGAAAGCACTGCTCCCGAATCTTCTTCAGAAGTCAATGCTTCTGACCGAGGAATGACGGAGTATTATCAACTCCAACGCAACTTGTATTTAGTGATGTTGGTGCTGACTGGGGTAATTGTTGTATCAGTTTGGGTCGCCTACTCTGGACAAACCGCCCTTAATTACTTATTGGGCGCTCTAGCCGGGCTCCTTTATTTTCGGCGCTTAGCGCGAGATATTGAAGGGTTAGGGGGACAACAAGGACGTCTGGGATTTGGCAGTGGTCGCCTTGCCATTTTTGTGGCAGTGATTATTCTGGCTAGTCAACTGCAACGTCTGGCGATCCTACCCGTCTTTTTGGGGTTTATGACCTACAAAGCAGCCATCGTGATTTACGTCGTGCAAACCACCCTGTTCCCCAAACAGGAATAACGTCAGCATCGACGTAAACGCTATATTGTTCGATTCATCACGGGGAAAATTGCTCCATGACCTTGCTAGACGGTTTAAACGTCATCCCTGCTTTCCCCCTCGCTGAACTAGAAGTTGGGGAACACTTTTACTGGGAAATTGGGAATTACACCGTTCACGGGCAGGTTTTTCTAACCTCCTGGGTGGTAATTGCCCTGTTACTCATTGCCAGTTTTATTGGCACGCGTAACCTTGAGCGAATTCCCAGTGGCATCCAGAACTTTCTCGAATATGCCTTAGACTTTGTTCGGGATATTGCAAAAACCCAAATTGGTGAGAAAGAATATCGCCCCTGGGTACCGTTCGTCGGAACATTGTTCTTATTTATCTTTGTTTCCAACTGGTCAGGGGCACTCGTTCCTTGGAAAGTTATTGAAATTCCGAGTAGCGAGTTAGCCGCTCCGACCAACGATATCAACACAACGGTTGCCCTCGCCTTATTAACCTCTCTAGCCTACTTCTATGCGGGGATTAGTAAACGGGGACTCGGCTACTTTAAAAAGTACATCGAACCCACGCCAATTCTGTTACCCATTAACATTTTGGAAGACTTTACCAAGCCGCTCTCGCTGAGTTTCCGACTTTTTGGTAATATTCTTGCTGATGAGTTGGTCGTTGCCGTATTAGTGTTACTGGTTCCTTTATTTGTTCCTTTGCCCGTGATGGCATTGGGACTCTTTACCAGCGCGATTCAGGCTTTAATTTTTGCCACGTTGGCGGGGGCTTACATTGGTGAGTCTCTCGAACATGGGGAAGAAGAATAAGCAATCGGTTCAAAATACTTGCTTAAATTGCCATTTCATGACAATGCTGTTAGTATCCGTTTTCACGGATTTTTCACTTGACACTTTTCATTGAATCGATTTTCAATCAAATCTCAGATCAAAATTAATTAACGAGGAAAAAAACTATGGATTCTTTAACTGCTGCTGCTTCCGTTATTGCTGCTGCTCTCGCTGTTGGTTTAGCGGCGATTGGTCCGGGTTTAGGACAAGGAAACGCTTCGGGTCAGGCTTTAGAAGGAATTGCCCGTCAACCTGAAGCAGAAGGCAAAATTCGCGGTACATTACTCCTTTCTTTAGCGTTTATGGAAGCGTTAACCATTTATGGTCTGGTTGTAGCACTCGTTTTACTGTTTGCTAACCCCTTCGCGTAAATTCCAGAAATTTCGAGGGTGGGAGCTTCCCATCCTCAAGCCACCTGATGTTGGAGTAAACGACAAGCACCACCTAAAAATGACAAATTGGATGATTTTACTGGCAGCCGAAGCGGTAGAAACCACAAAGGAAGGGGGACTGTTTGATTTTGATTTGACCTTACCCTTGATGGCAGTTCAATTCTTGGTTTTGGTCGCCCTCTTAAATGTCTTGTTCTACAAGCCCTTGACTCGCGTTTTGGATGAGCGTGCTGAGTATATTCGCAAAAACTTGAATGAAGCGAAAGAAAATGCGAAAAAATCAGAAGAACTCGCTCAAAAATTTGAGGAACAACTAAAAGATGTCCGGCGCGAGTCGCAAGAAATTATTGCGCAAGCGCAAGCTGAGGCTCAAGAACAAGCAGCAAAAAATATTGCTCAGGCTCAACAAGAGGTGCAGGCTCAACGAGAAAAAGCAACTGCGGAAATTACAGCCCAAAAACAAGAGGCGCTCCAGTCCTTAGAATCCCAAGTGGATACCCTCTCTCGGCAAATTTTGGAAAAATTGGTGGGTGCTGATTTGGTGAAACGCTAGGTTTGCACTTGCTAAAAACGAACAGACGTGATTTTTGTAAATTAAAGGATAAATGGCGATGATGGGGATGTTTTCTTACTTCCTCGCAGAAGCAACCGAAGCTGCAGAGGAAGGCTTTGGACTGAATTTTGATATTCTTGAGACCAATATTATTAACCTAGCGATTATTATCGCAGTCTTATTTTTCTTTGGTCGTAAATTTTTGGGCAATAATCTCTCGGAACGTCGTTCTCAAATTGAGGAAGATATTACCGATGCAGAAAAGCGAGCGCAAAAAGCCACTGCTGAGCTCAAAGAAGCAGAGCGCAAATTGGCCCAAGCCCAAAAAGAAGTTGAGAATATTCGTCAATCAGCCCAAGCGAGTGCTCAAAAAGCACAAGAGCGTATCCTAGCGGAAAACGCTAGAGAAGTGGAGCGGATCAAAGAGGCAGCGGTTCAAGATTTAGATGCAGAACGAGAGCGAGCCGTTGCGGAAATCAAACAATATATTGCTCGCTTAGCGTTAGAAAAAGTGGAGTCGGAACTGAAAAATCAGTTGGATCAATCTGCGCAAACGAAGTTAATTGACCGCTCCTTAGCTCAACTAGGAGGACGGAGATGAGAGAAAATACGTTGATGAGTGCCGAAGTGGTTGAGCCTTATGCTGAGGCGTTAATGTCTTTGGCAGATTCCCAAAATTTAGTGGAACGCTTTGGGAATGAGGCAAAAGACTTACTTTCAACTTTAAAAAGTTCACAGGAATTACGACAGTTTTTGGCGAGTCCTGTGATTAAAACAGATGATAAGAAAGCTATGCTAGGACAAGTAACTGGGGAAGGGTTACATCAGTATTTACTGAATTTCCTCCAGTTGCTCATTGATAAAAAACGAACGGCTTTCTTGACAGCAATCTTGGAGCAATTTTTAGCTCTCGTCCGTGAGCGGACGGCTACGGCATTAGCGCAAGTGACTTCAGTCACGGATTTAACTCAAGAACAGCGCGATCGCGTTAAAGAAAAAGTCAAAGCGATGACGAATGCCAATGATGTGGAAATTGAAACCACCCTTGACCCCAATTTAATCGGTGGGGTAGTGATTAAAGTGGGCTCGCAAGTCCTCGATGCCAGCCTGAGAGGACAACTGCGCCGCATTGGTTTAAGCCTAGAAACGGCAACTTCATAACAAAAAAAATTGATGACAGAGTAAGGGATAATTAACTATGGTTAGTATCAAGCCTGATGAAATTAGCAGCATTATTCGCCAACAGATTGAAAGCTATGACCAAAGCGTCCAGGTTTCCAACGTAGGAACGGTTCTGCAAGTGGGTGATGGCATTGCCCGGATCTATGGCTTAGATAAAGTCATGGCAGGGGAACTCGTTGAATTTGAAGAAGGAACGATTGGCATTGCCCTCAACTTAGAAGAAGATAATGTGGGTGCGGTATTAATGGGTAGTGGTCGTGGGATTCACGAGGGAAGCTCTGTGAAAGCCACTGGCAAAATTGCTTCCATTCCCGTGGGAGAGGCTTTAAAAGGCCGCATTGTTGACTCTTTAGCGCGTCCCATTGATGGCAAGGGTGAAATTAAGGCGGATTCTAATCGCTTACTAGAATCCATGGCTCCCGGGATTATTGAACGGAAGTCGGTTTATGAGCCGATGCAAACGGGGATTACTGCCATTGACGGGATGATTCCTATTGGTCGTGGACAGCGGGAGTTAATTATTGGTGACCGTCAAACGGGAAAAACGGCAGTTGCCATTGACACGATCATTAACCAGAAAAGTGAAGATGTGATTTGTGTCTATGTCGCGATCGGGCAAAAAGCCTCGACCGTTGCTCAGGTAGCCAGTACCCTCGAAGAACGGGGAGCTTTAGACTACACAGTTATTGTTGCCGCCAACGCCAGTGACCCAGCGACGCTACAATATCTTGCCCCTTACGCCGGTGCTGCGATCGCGGAG
>JAAANX010000139.1 GCA_009909085.1 Cyanobacteria bacterium GSL.Bin1
GGAAGTGTTTACTCGCTAACCGCTCATGGCTCTATTCGCAGCTACGGGGAGGTGATCTCTCCCCAATCCCCCACCTCACGAAGTAGGTGGGGGTCATTGAATCCGAATCTATCCTACCGTAACATCAAGGATACTACACTCCTTGAATACGTTAATTTTTTAAATGAGGAATTTCGTCAATATTTTGATTGAGAAAAAATGTAAAAATAGTAGCTTTTCCAATCCTTTTTTCCAGAAAAAATAAATGACCAATAACAAATGACGGATGACGAATCACTAATGTCTTTAACCCGTGAACAAATTAAAGAAAAAGCAACTTCTCTTGGCTTTCATAAAGTGGGAATTGCTGCTGCCAATAATGAAGAACAAATCCAAGCACAAACACGCCTCAAAAACTGGTTAGCAGCTGGCTATCACGCTGATATGAAATGGATGGATAATCCGAAACGGTTTGATTTGCAAAAGTGCTTGCCCGGAGTCCAGTCAGTCATTGCTGTTGCGCTCAATTACTATACCCCTTACCATCAACCGGAAAACCCAGAACAGGGGAAAATATCCCGTTATGCTTGGGGGCGAGATTATCATAAAGTAATGCAGAAAAAGCTAAAAGCCCTCGCCAGTTGGCTACAAGAACAAGCACCCGAGCAGCGATCGCGCTATTATTCGGATACAGGACCGGTACAGGACAAATTTTGGGCACAGCAAGCGGGATTAGGCTGGATTGCGAAAAATAGTAACGTGATTACTCGTGAGTATGGTAGCTGGGTCTTTTTAGGGGAAGTGTTAACGACTTTACCTTTAACCCCAGATTCTCCTCACACTGAGCATTGTGGCAGTTGTACTCGTTGTTTAGAGGCTTGTCCCACCAATGCGTTTCCTCAGCCGTTTGTTGTGGATGCGAATCGTTGTATTGCTTACCACACCATTGAAAATCGTGATGAAACGTTACCGGAAAAGATTGATCTCAACGGCTGGGTAGCCGGCTGTGATATTTGCCAAGAGGTTTGTCCTTGGAACCAAAGATTTGCTAAAGAAACAGACTGTGCAGACTTCCAACCGCGATCAGAGAATTTAGCACCCAATTTAGTTGAATTAGCCCAATTGCCAGCCGAAAGTTGGGATCGCAAAACGCGGGGATCAGCCCTACGTCGGATTAAAGCGGACATGTGGCGTCGGAATGCTCGTGCTAATCTGGAGAAAGACGGGAATCGAAACCCTTCTTCATCTTTTTAAGCATGAATACTCAAATTATTATTTTTGATTTTGATGGCACGATCGCGGATACTAAAGAAACTGTCATTGCAATTACCAATCGTTTAGCACCCGAATTTGGTTTTTCTCCTTTAAATGAAATCGAGATTGCTCGTTATCAAGATCTAACAGCCCGGGAAATTATTCAAGAATCGCGGGTATCTTGGTGGAAAATTCCTTTCTTAATTCAACGGGTTAAACGGGAACTCAAGCAAGAAATTCCAACCATTCAACCCATTGCTGGTATGGAAACCGCTTTGGAAGAATTAAAAGCATATCAATTTCAGCTTGGTATTATTACTTCCAATTCTGAAGACAATGCCAGTCAATTTTTAAGGCAACATGGGCTCTTACATTACTTTAATTTCATTGAGAGCAGTTTTCACTTATTGGGTAAAGATAAAGTAATTCAACGGTTATTGCGTCAAAAAAAAGTTTCTCCGGAAGTAGTAACTTATGTGGGTGATGAAACCCGTGATATTGAAGCAGCGCGAAAAAGCGGAGTTAGAATGATTGCGGTGAGTTGGGGATTCAATTCTGTCGCTGCTTTAACAAAAGGGGAACCGGATGCGTTAATTCATCATCCCAGTGAACTGCCCTATGTCATGACCGCTTACGCTTATCAATCCCATTTAAAATCAGTTCATTTTCGAGATTAACGGGATTCTGAACAAATCAGAAACAAGGGTGTTGGCTTGACAAGGTAGAACCCAGATGACTCCTGCTGAACAGCAACAGCAGGAACAAAAGCGGGCTGATCGGTTTCTTCAAAAGTTATGAGACTTAGGAATTGATCCGGATCCAGTTAGCATTTAAATGTTTTTCCCTTGCGCCAGTTGCCAAACCGTTTGCGCGATCGCGCTGTCTTCATTGGTCTGCAAGACCAATACTCGCACGGCTGAGTTGACGGTGGCAATGTCTTCATTTTGGGGACGATTTTGATTTTTCTCTGGATCAATTTCCACCCCGAGATACCCGAGGCGTTGACAGGTTTCTTGACGGACAATGGCTGAGTTTTCTCCAACACCAGCGGTAAACACCAGCACATCTAAGCCTTGTAAACTGGCAACCATTGCCCCAATTTGCCGGCAGAGGTGATGAATATAGGTTTCAAAAGCGAGTTGGGCGCGATGGTTTTCTGCCATTGCTTCGGTGACAGTGCGCATATCCCCAGAAATGCCGGAAAGTCCTTTTAAGCCCGATTCTTTGTTCAGCGTGGTATCTAGTTCATCGGCACTAAATCCTTTTTCTCGCAAGAGATGGATAATAATACCCGGATCAATGGAACCGCAGCGAGTTCCCATCATTAAGCCTTCGAGGGGAGTAAAACCCATTGTAGTATCAATGCTGTGTCCATTTTGCACTGCCGCCAGAGATGCGCCATTACCGAGGTGACAGGTCACTAATTTTAACTTGTCTAAGGGTTGATCCAAAAGTTGAGCCGTTTTTTGGGCACAATATTCATGACTAATTCCGTGGAAGCCATAGCGCTGGATGCCTTCTTCATACCACTGATAAGGGAGAGGATAGATTGCGGATGCGGTTGGGATTTGACTATGGAAAGCAGTGTCAAAAACTGCCACTTGTCCAACTTTCGGAAGCAATTTTTCCATCCTCTCAATCCCTTGCAAGTTCGCCGGATTATGATTAGGGGCAAGGGAACTTAATTGCGCGATCGCGCTTTTCACTTCTTCTGTTATCCACGTCGGCTGTTGGTACTGGCTACCGCCATGCACGACCCGATGACCGACAAAATCAATTTCTTCCCAAGAGGCTAAAACCGCTGTATCCCCTTCACAAAGCGTATTAAATAAGCCTTCCATTGCCACCAAGCGCTCCTCGGTTTGCTGATTGTCTTCAAACACAATGCCATTACTTTCAACTTTCAGTTGGGCGCTTCCCTGTTGCTGACTAAAATCAATACTGCCCGTCCATAACAAAGTAATTACATCCCGAGAACGGCTATCCTCTGGAATGTAGTACAGTGAACTTTTTTGACTGCTTGAACCCGCATTTAAAACTAAAATTTTCATGGTTTTATTTTTCCACCAATGACTAATAACAAATACACAAACCGCATTGGCATTTTGGCTAAAAGCGCGGTTTTCTCCTGTCAGTGAGGTGTTAAGAAAGTGAAGTCGTGTTGATCAATTTCGTTCGCAGTGTCAAAAAGGTCACACTCATGCAGTTGTTTTCCGAAGAGGGCAACTTTCATTATTTCTCCTACAAACGACTCGCCTTCACGTTAATACAGGGATCGTTGGGTCGCGATAAAATTAAACCTCTCTTAAGGGGGCAAGGGGAAACGCTTTAGCAAGGGTGAAATAAATGATTTGTTAACGCTGAAAACACGAGCTTTTTCTAGACTGATTAGCTTGTCAAGTCTTTAATATTGCCGAATTTTTTTATATCTTCTAATAGTCCCCCACAGGCATCTAATAGCAGATCAATAACATAATTAAAGCCATCGCTTTCGCCATAATAAGGGTCGGGAACTTCCCGATCTTGATAATTGCGAACGTAATCGCACATCATTTGGATTTTGTCTCGATATTTTTTATGAGGATCAAGGGCAATTAATGACCAATAATTCTCTCGATCCATGGCTAAGATTAAATCATATTTGTCAAAGTCACTGGGATGAAATTGACGTGCCCTTCCGTCTAATTGAATTCCCCTCTTTTGGGCAGCACTTCTCATACGAGGATCCGGGAGTTTACCAATATGATAGTCTCCTGTTCCCGCCGAGTCGCAAATAATTTCATGAGTTAGCCCTTCGGTTTCGATTAGATAGCGCATGATATTTTCTGCCGAAGGAGACCGACAAATATTCCCCAAACAGACAAAGAGGAGTTGGTAAGGCATAATCGAAACTTTCTTAAATGATCGCGCTATAGTTTACCATGATTCATTAATCTTCATTGACAATTTTCAGACGAACTACGCGATCGCTGCTGTCATCTAAAGGCACCTCAATCGTATCGTTACTGAGTGTTTCTAGGGCACTGAGTAATGATCGCAAATGCGGGTTACTGGCACCGGTTTCTACATACAAGCGATCCGCTAAGCTTCCCACCCGCTTCCAAGTGGTATAGAGTTTCGCCACCACTTGTTCTAAATTAGTGGCTTGTTTGACTAAATCGGCAGCGGTATTCAAACAGTCCAGACGCAGCGCTTCTTCTAACGCCATTTCCATATCTAAATTAGCATTATGAATCGCTTGCACTTGGGCGGCTGCATCGAGATACTTCGAGAGATTTTTCGCCGAAGACGTTAAGTGTTTGACCGTATCCACATCGGGATTTTCTTCTACTTCCTGCTGGATCGACTTGAGATGAGATTCCGGAAGTTTTTCCATCTCTTTGACTAATGGCGCGAGATGACTGGGAGAAAGCGAGCCACTTTCGGCTTTTTTCTTGACAATGGGGGGAACCAACTCCGAACTCATTGCTGTCCATTGATCGGACAATTCTTTTACTTCCCGGCGCGTAATGCGATCCCCATTATCCGCTGCTTCAGAAACGAGTTTTTGCACTTCCGGGTCAGATTTAGCGGTTTCGACGAAGGCGCGCTTACTAAAATTATTGATCGAACTGGCTTGTAGTTGTCCGTCTTCGAGTAGGGTATCGGCACTATTAGCTAGCTGAATGAGGGAATAGGCTTGACTTTTACTAATTTCCCGTTGCTTTAGCCAATTGAGAAAGCCGTTCCCCCGTCCTTCTCCCCCAATCTTTTCGCGATCGCGCACTGCTCTTAAAATTCTCCCGCGCCAAATATCCGTTTGCAAGTCGAAGCGTTCACACACCAGCCACGCCTCATCCAAACGCTGTTCAAACTCCGTCTCCTCAATCTCCTCATCTTCAGGATCGGGAAGTTGGAACTCTAAATCGGTAGGGGTTTCCAAAGCAGCGACAATTTCAGCGGTCGTTTCGGGAGTTTCAGCCATAATTGAGAAGTTTTTTATCTCTTGATGAATGTCAGGAACATTATCAATGATAATTTGAATGAGAGCACTGGTTAAGGATTATTGGGAATGGTTAACTCCTCGCTGCTAGCAGATGCAAGTATTTGCTTAGAAACCCAAGAATTAACTAAGAAGTGGAATAGCCAAGGGTAAATAGTAAAGTCGTTTCTAATGCTGTGATTGTACTTGGTTCAAGTTTTCCTAATCTCTTGAATAACCGAGTTTGATCAAGGACACGAATTTGATGACACAAAGCAACAGAATCTCGATTTAATCCTCCTTCACCGCCAGAAATTTGAAGACAGGTAGGAAGCGCTGCACGGCGCAAATTGCTTGTTATTGGGATTGTAATGACTGTGGTTGTAATTTGGGATAAGGTATTGTCTTGAAAAATAATCACAGGACGAGTTCCCCTTTGTTCCGATCCCTGAGTTGGATTAAGATTAGCTAACCATACCTCCCCTCGTTCCATGATAATTAGGCTTGATCTTCTTCTTGTAATTGCTTGGTGTAGTCTGTCATCCCTGCTTCGGCAAGTTCGCGATCTTCTTGAGCAAATTCTTGATAAAGGCTAGCAAAAGACTCAAGCTGATTATTTTTTGTGGCGCGTTGACTTTTCCATTTGAGGAATTCAATAAATCTGCTAATTTCTTCTAGCTGCTCATCATCTAACTGTTGAATTTCCTGTTGAATGTTTTCTCTGGTCTGAGACATGATTTAATTCTTGTTGCTCCTGATGCTTTGCATTGTAACCTTGTTACAACCACTGCGGAAAGCGAAGCATGGACAAAGCCTCTAATCGCGCCCTCGTGATTTTTCACTGTTCAAAGTGTGCGTATCCCAGAGAGATATTTAAAACAGCGCGATCGCGCTTCCTAACTTTTTCATGCAAATTGTCCCTTAATTAAAAGTATTTCTTGCATCCCTTTCCAGAGGACTCAATTCATCGTATTGCTTAACAAAGTTGTATTTTTTTATTTACATCACATTAATTAATAATATCGAAACTTCTCCGCTAAGGAAGCATAAACTTTAAAGCCAATCGTCGTTCCAAGTCAAAATAAATCAATGATAATGTAAATAGGCAATTCAAAACAGGATTATTGGGAATGGTTAACTCCTCGCTGCTAGCAGATGCAAGTACCCGTTTAGACAACGCCTTGAAGTATGTGAAAATTTCAGAAGACGCGATCGCGCGCTTACAATATCCTAAAGCCAGTGTTTCCGTCTCCATTCCCCTGCGTCTAGATGATGGGTCGTTGCAAATCTTTCGCGGGTATCGCGTCCGCTACGATGATACCCGAGGACCAGCAAAAGGGGGCATTCGTTATCATCCCAACGTTTCTCTCGATGAAGTGGAATCCCTTGCTTTCTGGATGACTTTCAAATGTGCCCTGATGAATTTACCCTATGGGGGGGCAAAAGGCGGCATGAGCTTAAATCCCAAATCCCTTTCCAAACATGAATTAGAACGGATCTCTCGCAGCTATATTGATGCTATTGCTGATTTTATTGGTCCTGATGTGGACATTCTCGCGCCAGATATGTACACCAACGCCACCATTATGGGCTGGATGATGGATCAATACAGCATCATTCGACGACAGATTACGCCGGGTGTAGTCACCGGAAAACCAATTAGTATGGGGGGCAGCCAAGGACGAGAAACAGCCACGTCTGTCGGTGCTTTCCAAGTCATCAATACCCTTTTAGCCAAATTTGATCAGTCTCCGAAAAAGACTACCGTTGCGGTACAAGGGTTTGGCAATGTGGGCGCTATGTTAGCCCAACTCCTTTCCCAAGTTGGCTATCGCGTTGTCGCAGTGAGTGACTCCCAAGGCGGAATTTACGCTGCCCAAGGCTTAGATATTCCCAGTATCCGCCGTTATAAAATGTCGAGTCGTAGCTTACAAGCGGTTTATTGTGAAAGTAGTGTTTGTAATATCGTCGAACATGAAGTGATTAGTAACGCTGATTTACTGACACTAGATGTAGATGTTTTAATTCCGGCTGCCCTAGAAAAGCAAATTACCGTTGAGAATGCTGAAAAAATCAAAGCCAAATATATTTTTGAAGTAGCCAATGGTCCCATTACCTCAGAAGCCGATACCATTTTAGACAAGAAAGGCATTCAGGTTTTTCCTGATATTTTAGTCAATGCCGGTGGCGTCACGGTGAGTTATTTTGAGTGGGTCCAAAACCGCAGCGGACTCTATTGGACCAATGAAGAAGTGAATCAAAATTTGAAAGAACGCATCACCGTCGAAACGGAAAAAACTTGGTCAATTGCCCAAGAATTTGGCGTTTCCATGCGAACCGCTTCTTATATTCATGCCCTCAACCGTCTTGGGGAAGCCATGGATGCCAAGGGAACCCGAGATTATTTTCGCAGTTCTGAATAGTGCTGATCGAAGCACGTCGAATTGAGATTTCAATTAATCCAACTGGCCAGTTATCAATGAAACTGAAATAGAAGCTTTATATCAAAGTTTTGTTTTAATCAAAATCACACAAAATAAGTAAAAATATAAGGAAACAAAATTACCTTGAGGTTGATTGCAACTGCCAGTTTATTGAGGCTATAAGAATAATAGAGGCTATAGCAGCGAGAGGAAAAAATAATTTATCAATCAGCAGCAATGCTTGAACATTTCATTGGAATTGCTTAAAGTTTAGGAAATTCAAATTCTTTAAAGATTACCTCTCTTAATGCAGGAAGAGGAATGCCCGAAATACCTAATGCAGAATCTCAATCAATTCCTTATAGTTGTGTTTAATTCATACCAACATAGCAAACATGAATTCTTCTCCTTCACCCAATAATCAGGAACCTACACCCCCGGAACCGCGCCAGTCTTTCCCGGCTCGATTTTGGCGGTGGCTGAGACGACCTTCCACCCTGATTGGAATAGGAGCCCTAGGATTTGTCGTGGTGGGTGGCACGATCGCGGCTTATGTCGTTGCCCGACGACAACTGCCCGTTTTGATTGAATCTCAACTGGAAACCATTGTCCAGCGACCCGTTAGTGTTGGGGAGTTTGAGGAGTTGTCGCTGTCTGAAATTCGCATTGGGGCTTCCCAAATGCCAGCAACCGAAACAGATGCCGGTCGCATTTCCATACAGGAAATTAGGATTGAATATGACTTGGGTTCGCTATTGACACAATGGAAGCTACCCCTCGCTGTTACCATTGTTGACCCGAACATCTACCTTGATCAAAATGAGGAGGGAGTTTGGTTGGATTTGGAGTTACCCCCTCGGGAAGAACCATGGCAACTCCCCAATTTACCCTTTGATTTGGAGGCAACCGCTAACATTGAACAGGCGGAAGTGGTTTTGCTTCCTCAAGCCTTAGCTGCCCCAGTGGAAATCCGGGCTGATGTTGAGGGAGGCTTAGACTATCCACGGGAAGGAGAGCAACAAATCCGCTACGACATTGATGCCGCATTTGCCGATGCCCCAATTCAGGTTCAAGGAGAGACCCGCTTCGACCAGTTTGCCACCGACGCCCAAGTCGCGATCGCGAATTTATCACTGGTCAAATTGACTGCCTTAGTGGATAACTTACCAGTCCGCTTAGATCAAGGTCAGCTTAATGTGGATCTTGATGTCAATGTTCCCAGCCTAGAAGCGTATCAAGCCAGTCAAGTCAATGGCACTGTTGATATTAGCGACGTAACAGGGCAAGTAACCCTTAATGAAGACAATCCCGCTCCCTTGTTGGCTAATCTCAGTTTACGCCTAAAAGAACAAGCCCTTTCTGTTGCCCAAGGCGAGATTAATTTCGGTAATATTCTCATCAATCTGTTCGGCGGTGCCAATTTAGAGACTGGCTATGATCTAAACGTTGCCGTCTCTCCTTTTACGCTCGATACTGTATTGGCGTTAGTTCCCGATGGAGAACTTCCGATTCCCACATCTGGTGAATTTGCCATTGACTTAAATGTCCTTGGTGCAATTGATCAGCCGCAATTACGTGCAGTGCTCAACGCAACCGAACCTACGCAAATTGACAAAATTGAACTCGCCGAAACAGTAGTGGAAGTCAGTGCCGATCTGAATCAAATTGTGCTCGATCGCGCCGAAATTAGCCCGGCAACGGGGGGAGAGATTCTCGCTAAAGGACGCATTGAAACTAATCTAAAAGAAACGATTCAAAGTGGGAAGGGCGTTGATATTACAACCATGCCGGTTGATTTGCAAGCCGGAATTGATTTGCCCCTTTCTGGGATTGCTGCTGCTTATGCGACCCTTCCCCCAGAGGTTCGCCTCGGTTCTTTCAACAGCAAAGTGCAACTGGAGGGCACGGCAGAAACCCCTAACATTCGTGCGAATTGGCAACTGCTTGAAACCTTCGTTGAGTCCATTGGGGAAATTGCGGGTCAAGGCCAAGCTAGGTTTAATGGCACTCGTTTCTCCCTCCAAAATACCGCTTTGGAAACCCGGTTAGGAGAGATTAATATCTTTGGCTTTGGAGATTTAGAGACGGAACAATGGGAAGCCAGTATTAAAAGTGATGCAGTTGCCCTAGATCCCATTATCTCGGAATTAATCGCCCAAGGAGAATTAGAAGAATCCGTAGAAGCCCTCAATATTGACATCCGTCTTGCCGGTGGGTTGGACCCTTTAACCCCGGAAAACGTGGAAGGACAAGCGGATGTTACTGTTGCCCTCGGTGGACGCGCCCTTGATGTAGAGAGCCGTTTACAGAAAGGAATGATTCAAGGAGCGGCGAGAGCGCAACGACTTGATTTACAACCTTTTGTCTCTCCCTTTGTTCCTCAGTTGAACTTGCCTTTAGGCGTCAGACAATTACAAGCTAACCTCGGTGGTAATATTGCCCCTTTATTAGCAGGAAAAGAAGATTTCATTGCCACTTTAGAGCGATTAGAAGGGGGATTAGATACGGTTTTAGAAATTGATCAATCCCTGATTGATGTTAATGGCAATTTAGCTCGTGGCGGTCAAGTTAACGCCAATGTGGTTGCCAGCTCTCCTATAGCCCTCACGAAAATCGTCCCTGATTTACCCGTAGAAGCCACGTTTGAAGGGGGAACCGCTAGCATCTCGGGAACCATTGCTGGGTTACAAAGGGTAGCAAATGAAAAAGATCTAGCTGGATTAAGGGCCCAAACCGCATTAGACTTAAGTGTGGCTCAGGGGGCAGTGGCACTGGAAGGACAATTGCAAGATGGATTTTGGGATGCCAATCTTTTAGTGTCTGATGTGAATACCACCCAATTCGGTCGTCCCGTTTTAGCGAATTTTAGTCCAGAAGCAACGACACTGGAGTTTCCCGAATTCAATGCCGATTTAGCTTTCTCAGGTGCTGCCAATCCCTTATTGCAAGGCGATCGCGCGACCGTCAATATTAACCGCGCTAACTTAGACTGGGGCGAACAAACCGTTGCTGCTAGGGGCGAGGCGATCCTAGCCAATCTCTTCACCGCACCGGATATTGCCGAAGCCCAATTGGCAGTCAATGCTAGCTTGGATTTTAATGTTCTACCGACTGAAGACATTCTCAATTTAGTGCCTGTTGACCGGCAGTATTTACCCCAATCGTTAGACATTGCTGGAGAAAGTGAATTTAACGGTCGCGTGATCGCTCAACAGCTGTTACAAGCGCCAACGGCACCGAATAGCATTGTTTTAGAGGGCGATCTACGATTAACCAACTTTCAGTTTAATGATTTAGTGTTTGATCCCGTGATGACGGGAAACCTTAATTTTGCAACGGGAGAAGAAATTGAGCTTGCCTTGCAAGGAGAAAATGATGTGATTCTGGCTGCCCTCGATCCTTGCGTTGATCCAGCTTGTGTTGCTCCCTACAGTTTGAATACTCTGGAATTGCAACAAAATGAAGGGGAGGAGGATTCCATTCTCGTTTTCGCAACCGGGGAACAAAATCGCATTGCCACAACAGTAGAAAACTTCCCCCTCTCCGTCTTTAGGATTGCCCCCGCCGAAGAGTTTGGCGTTCCCGGACCCGTAGTTGGCAGAGTTAATGCCGAAGCGGATTTTGATCTAGAAACGTTAGCCACTCAGGGGAATCTTGAAATTGCAGAGCCTGGTGTAGGACAAATCGGAGCGCAACTGCTCGCGATCGCGTTTTCCTATTTAGACCAGGAAGCCCGTCTCTCGGAAGGGCGTTTACAAGTGGGAGAAAACCGCTTTAATTTTGAGGGAAACTATAACATTGCCTCTGGAGTAATTGGTGGCAACCTCAATTTAGAAGACGGTAATATTCAAGACATCCTTGCTGCTGCTAACATATCGAGTGTGCAAGACCTCTCGCGGTTGACCCAACCCCTCAATCCCGGGAGTGCTTCTGATTTGGGAACCCTTGCTCTAGGCAGCCCCGAAGCCAGTTTAGAATCTAAATTAGCCCTCTATCAAGAAACAGTCCGCAAAATCCAAGCCAGAGCCGCTCAACGGCGTCAATCAGCAGCCCTTGACCAAATTGATATTCGCGGCGGTTTAGAACTAGAAGCCAACGTTAACGGAACGCTTAACAATCCCCAGTTCGATGTGGCAGTTGCCGGTCGCAGTTGGGATATTCGCCCTCACTCCAGTTTTCCCGATTACACTCCCTCTCTCGGTTTATTCATCGAAGATGCAGGGGTGGTTTCCGTTGATGAATTGACGATTACTGGAACTTACGAAAATGGAGTCGGCACTCTAGAAGAAGCCAGTGTCATCTTGGGTCGAGGTACGGTTTCCGCGTCCGGTCAATTGGATGCCGCGCAGTTATCTGGCAATGCCAGCGTTGAAAGCTTACCGCTAGCGACGCTCCTGGAATTTGCTTCCACTCCGGTTGATGCGACCGGTGATATTGGTGTCGATGTCGCTATCTCTGGCAGTCTGCAAAATCCAGAATTGCAAGGGGACTTCTCCTTTGAAAATGCGTCGTTCCAAGGTCGTGCCATTGAAGACAACTTTGCCGGAGAATTCAGTTACGCTAATTCCAGTCTCGAATTGCAAACGACAAATCCCGAAGATATTGACGTGCAAGTGAATGGGGAGATTGCCCTGCCACCGCAGACCGGTTTTGAAAATCGCCTTGCTGCGGATATCAATATTGGGGAAAGCGGCTTTGAATTATTGGGAGCCTTGAGTTTAGGTCAAGCGGAATGGATCGAAGGAGAAGGAAACATTGCGATCGCTGCGGAAACCAGTTACATCGATGATCCGACGGCTGCGATCGATAATCTCGATGTCAACGGTGAAGTCACTTTTGAGGATGCAGTTATTTTGACCACTGCCGTTGCAGAAGAAGTGACCATTAATGGTGCGGTAGAACTGAGTGAGGATCGCATTCAAATTGAGGAATTACAAGGCATGGTTGATGAAACAGAGATCGCGATCGCGGGAACGTTTCCTTTCTTTACGCCCTTAAGTGAACAAAATGCCAATGCGTCTCCGTTAACTGTGATCATTGATCAAGGCCGGGTAAATATCGCCAATCTTTATCGAGGTCGCACTGATGCTAACATTACGGTCCAAGGCATGGCGCTCAATCCAATTATCGGTGGAAAAGTTCGTCTCTATGAGGGGCAAGTCTCGATTCCCCAGCGCAACCAAGAAGCGCGATCGCCAGTCTATAATCGTTGGTTTGGTGATTTTGCTGAACTCCAAGGCGATCCCCCAGTGACCGTTGAACTGGATGACTTCCGTGTTGTCCTCAATGATGGCTTTCGTCTCGTCAGTCCTCCTGTATATAAATTTTCTCTTTCAGGAGACTTGGTCTTAAACGGATCCCCTTTAGATATTCCTAGTTTACGCTCCTCAGGAGCAATCGTTCTCGAACGGGGAGAGATTACCCTTTTTAACACCGACTTCTTCCTCTCCCGTCTCAATGAAAACCGAGTCATGTTTGATGCTTCTCGTTCAATTCTCAATCCGGAATTAGACATTGAGATGGGAACAACGGTTTCTGATCCGAGTCGAATTGGTCAACAGATTTCTCCTAACGAAATCCGGGACGATGCCATCCGGGTTGGTCAGTCTGATACAGTGTCGGTTGACTTGGTGATGCAAGGTCAGGCTCAACAACTGCTAGCTTTTCTAGGAGTCGTTTCTGAGTCTGAAGCCTGTGAAGCCGGTGTGGAAGAGTTTCTCGCCATTTCAGAAAGCGGACTGTCTGAACAAAATTTAGAACGAGAAGAAGAATGCCTGAGTAACGCTGCGATCGCGAGTGAAAGTGGTTCTAATGAAGAATTACTGGAGTCCCCAGCCATTAGCCTGAGCAGTAGTCCTCCTCGCGATCGAGGTCAAATCATCGAACTCTTAGCACAGCAATTTTTTGATCTGGCTGAACAACTGGAACAAAGCAGTGGTGAAGAACTTTTACAGTTTGGTGTCGCAGAATTTTTGATTGAACCGTTAACAAGAGACATTATTTTCTCGGTTAATGAGCAAGCAACAAAATTCGCAAAACCGATTATTGGCGTTGATCAAGCACTCATTTATCCAGAATTAGAGGGAATTTATCAGCTACAAGAAGATTCATTTGTTAGCGTAGGTTACGACTATGTGTTTAGTGAGTTCAAGGTTCGCTACGAACGATTGTTCTAGTTGACATCCTTCCCCAAGTAAAAGCGAGGGACCTTTAAACCTTAGGATTTGCTGGTTTGGTTTCTGGACACTTTAAATTAAAAAGTCCTCTAAGGTTGGGATTGATGCAACTGCATTCGTACGAATCATGATTGACAAGGAATAATGGAGACTCGATAATTTAATCGTATCTCAGCAGCGTGATGGCCATTAACCGTGCAGAAATTACTTCAAGTTGCAGAAATAATTCAAACCCTGAACCGTTGGGTTGGGAAACTCGCTTACTGGCTAGTAGTAGTGATGGTAGCCGTGGGCGGATGGAATGTGCTCGGACGTTATGTGGGAAAATGGATCGGTCAACCGCTGACTTCCAATGCCCTGATTGAAATTCAATGGTACTTATTTGATTTGGTTTTTCTCTTAGGCGCTGCTTATACCCTACAGAAAAATGGCCATGTCCGAGTAGATATTATTTATAAAAATTTTGGCCGCAAAGGACGCGCGGCTGCAAATTTAATCGGAACCCTTTTATTTTTAATTCCCTTCTGCTTGATGGTAATTTATTTTTCTTGGGGAACCATTGTTAACTCATGGCAAATCTTAGAAATGTCTCCCGATCCAGGTGGCTTACCGCGTTATCCCATCAAATCAATGATTATTGTTAGCTTTGGTTTACTACTTTTACAAGGTTTTGCTGATACGATTAGTAATCTCGCCATCATCATGAACCTGAAACAACCACAAGAAAATAATGAATAGTGATTGGTTAGGACTGACAATGTTCGCGGGGGCATTTGCCTTTCTCCTGCTTGGCTATCCTGTTGCGTTTGCCCTGGGAGGGGTTGCTATTCTCTTTGCCCTGATTGGATTTGCCCTTGGGGTTTTTGATCCGATTTTCCTCTCAGCGATGCCCCAACGAATCTTTGGCATTATGTCCAACTATACCCTGTTGGCAATTCCTTACTTTATCTTTCTCGGGTCAATGTTAGAAAAGTCGGGAATGGCAGAAAAGTTGCTTGAGACGATGGGCATTTTGTTTGGGCGGATGCGTGGCGGGTTAGCTCTAGCAGTCGTTATTGTCGGAACCTTATTAGCCGCTTCCACAGGAGTGGTTGCAGCAACCGTCGTGGCGATGGGACTGATTTCGTTACCTGTCATGTTACGCTACGGCTATAATAAAAGTTTGGCAACCGGTGTCATTGCCGCCTCAGGCACGTTAGGGCAAATTGTTCCGCCGAGTGTAGTATTGGTGGTCTTAGGGGATCAACTGGGCGTTTCTGTCGGTGACTTGTTTATTGGGTCTTTGATTCCGGGATTGTTAATGGCAACTGCCTTTGCGCTACACATTATTCTGATTGCTGTGATTAAGCCGGAATTTGCCCCAGCCTTACCAAAAGAGGTGCGAAATATTGGGGGGAAAGCCCTGAGAAAGCAAGTACTAGCTGTGATGATTCCACCCTTGCTGTTAATTATTTTGGTTTTAGGCAGTATCTTTTTTGGCATTGCTACCCCAACAGAAGCCGGTGCAGTGGGCTGTTTGGGCGCGATCGCGCTGGCTGCAGCCAACCGTCAACTCAACTGGGCCGCTTTAAAGCAAGTGTGTGAAGCCACTTTACGCATTACCAGCATGGTGATGTTTATTTTATTAGGATCAACTGCATTTAGCCTAGTCTTTCGGGGATTAGACGGCGATCGCGTCATGTTTAATATTCTTTCTAACCTTCCGGGCGAAGAAATCGGCTTTCTCGTCACTAGCTTACTCACTGTCTTTATCCTGGGCTTTTTTATTGACTTCTTTGAAATCGCCTTTATTGTCATTCCGATCTTTCTCCCGGTTGCCGAAGCGTTAGGCATCGATTTAGTCTGGTTCGGCGTCGTTTTCGGCGCCAATCTCCAAACCTCTTTTCTCACCCCTCCCTTTGGCTTTGCCCTGTTTTACCTACGCGGCGTTGCGCCCCCAGAAGTAAAAACCCAAGATATTTACCGGGGCGTTATTCCCTTTATTATTATTCAAATTTTAGTGTTAATTTTAATTATTGCCTTTCCTCAATTAGTCAACTTTCTGCTCGAAGTCAGTCAGGACATAACGTAAAGAATAATGAATGACATTGACTAATTAACAATGTCTATTATACGATTTGCAGCGTGTGGGGAGCGAAGGGAAAACAGGAAGGGAGCCGAGACGAAACACGGGAAGTCGTTGGCTCCTTTTCTGTCCTCAAGCAAGTAGTAGCTTACTGAGCTATGGGCGACAGCCCCGCGTTCTGTTGCGTAGCAACGAACGTCGGGAAGGATAGCCCGTGACTCGTAGCAAAGCGGAGAGGCACAATCTATGTTATACTCATAAATGTCCGAATAT
>JAAANX010000140.1 GCA_009909085.1 Cyanobacteria bacterium GSL.Bin1
GAAGGCAATGTGATTGTGGAGTCTCTCTACTTTCTTTCTGGCTTTATCGTAATTTTTCGACCTTTTCTTTTTCCTGGACAGTCTCTTTTGCAGCAATTTCAGCTCGCTTTCGAGATCCTTGAAAAACTTTGGTCTGGGTAAACGAAACCCATCAGAAGTCGCTAAATAATCCAGAAGTCCAATATCAACACCTACCGCTCTCCCCCAGTAACCAACTTGTGGTACATCTACATCGGAAGAAATAGAGAGAACGGCAAACCAACCAACTGCTTTTCGCACCACTCGCACTTGTTTGACTTTGAATCCTTCTGGAATCGGTCGATGGAAGTTGCACACAACTTTACCTAATTTGGGCAGTTTGATTGTATTCCCAAAAATAGGTGAAAGGTTGAATTGAGGGAAAAGGATTGATTTGAACTGTCCAATCTTTTTGAACCTAGGAAACCCATATCCCCTAGCGCGAAAAAAGTCCCAAGCATCATGTAATCGTCTAATAGTGGTTTGAAGCACTTGAGACGGTACTTTTGCCAGTCTTGGGACTTTACCAGTTAAGATCCTTGCCTTATTCGAGATGACAGCAGGAAGATGCAGAACAATTAACAGTTCTGCATCTTAAGGTTAGGAATGAAGCTAATCGCAAATTTCCAGTCCAATCTAAGGAATTTTAATTGGCAATTTTCTGCTCTTCGTAAGCGCTTCGGGAGAGGGGAACATACCCAACTTCACCAACCAGATCAGGGGCATTGTCCATGAAAAAGTTAACATAAGAGGTGACTTGGGGCTTATCCATAGCAGATTTGCTCACATACATGAACAGCGGACGAGATAAGGGCGCATACTCACCACTTTCAATGGTTTGCTGGCTGGGCTTAACCGGCTCACCTTCTCCATTATCAACACCCAGTGCTTTCAGACCATCTTGGTTTTCAACGTAGTAGGCATAACCAAAATAGCCAAGAGCATTTTGATCATTTTCCACACCAACAACCAAAACACTGTCATCTTCACTGGCCGTGTAGTCGCCTCGGCTAGCACCTTCTTCACCAACAATTACTTCTGTAAAATAGTCAAAGGTACCGGAGTCAGAACCAGGACCAAACAAGCTCATTTGCGCATCAGGCCACTCAGAGCGAACATCATTCCAGTTAGTGACTGACCCTTGAGCTGCAGGTTCCCAAATGGTTTTTAGTTCCTCAACGGTTATGGCTTCTGCCCAGTCATTTGCGGGGTTCACAACGACTGTGATCCCATCAAAAGCAACCCGCATTTCGGTAAATTCAATACCATTTTCAGCACATCTCTGAGCTTCCGACTCTTTGATCGGACGGGAGGCATTAGAGATATCAGTTTCGCCACGGCAGAATTTCTCAAAGCCACCGCCACTGCCGGAAACACCAACGGTGACGTTATAATCACTCTCTTTTTGGAATTCTTCAGCAACCGCTTCTGCAATGGGAAAAACCGTGCTCGAACCATCAATCGCGATGATATTTCCTTGAGAACGGACTTCAGAAACAGTGAATCCTAGCGCTACAGTTGCTAGGGCAGCTGCTCCCGCAATAGAAAAATGTTTAAGTGAAAGTTTATTTTTAGGTACTACCATAATCAGTAAAATTTCGATTAGAGTTACATCCATCCTAAAGATTACTCAGTTAAGGTTAAGAGATCTTTAATTTACTTTTATTAATTTATTAAAATTTAGATAAATTTACCAGTCCCTTGCTCTTGACTTAAGGACGCTTAAAATGGAAATCCCTCTCCTGTACATCCAGAGAAGGCAAAATGAGATGAGACACTGAGTTGATGAAATAAACCCTAGGCGTCTTCAAAATTGACTGGATTAATGAGTTAGCGTTTTGCCATTTAGACCGTAATGATCTGTTTTTAGTAATTGTCGTAGAAATTCGATCAGATATGTATCGATCTACACATGATTTAATCAAAACTTAGAAAATTGATTATCTAAAAATAAATAGAGTTTAAATTTTCCAGCCTACTTTAAAAAAAAAGCTGAGCTAAGGCTTAAATTCAAGTGAGGAAAATTTGAAATCATGGCGAAAAATATTATTACAATTGTTCCCGATGGGATGGGATGGGAAATGGCCCGTGCCGGCGCGATCGCGAAATTAATCGATGAAGGACATGAAGGAGAAACCCTTGATGACTTTTTCACTGAAGGGAAAGGGGAAGGCTCAAGTTTTATGGAGCTAGACGGCTTCACTTGGGCAACCACCTACCCAATGACTGTTGATGGCGATAAAGGCAATTCTGCTTTTGAGGGAGATCCTTTTGAGCGTCCTACCGGAGAAGGAGAACTTCGAGAAGGGTTTGAGGAGGAAAATTTTGAGTTTGATCCCACCTTTAACCCAGAACAAGACCCTGAGGGAGGAAATCTTGTTGGCTGGGATGTTGAGCGAGGCGGTCCCAATCCTTGGACGACTCCTGACAAGGAATATATCAAAGAAGGATATACTGGCTCTTCCCAAGCCGGGACAAATATTTTCGCTGGCGAGAAAACTTATAATCCTGCTTTAGGGGTTGATCTCTTTGAGCAACCAGTAGAAAGCATCATGGACATCGCCGAAGAACTGGGCAAATCCACTGGGACAATCTCTGATGTGCCTGTTAACCATGCGACCCCATCGAGCCCAGTCGTTGGCGTTAACCATCGTAATAAGCTCGATGCAGATTATCCGGACATGGATAATGTCCTGCAACAGATGTTACGGGGTGATACAGAAGTTGACCTCATGCTAGGAGGTGGCCATCCTTTGGATCAAGGAAACTTCAGTGGAACAGGTGGTGGATTCAACTGGCGCTATATTACCGAAGACAACTACGAGCATCTCAGCAATAATCCTAATGCTGAAGATAATCGCTATGGAGTTAATTTCCTTGAGCGTGGTCCAGGTGCTTCAGAAGAATTAATGGAAACCGTGGCAGAGCTTGATCCCACTGCAGGTGATCGCCTTTTCGGTCTCTATGGTGCTCGGGGTCAAAATGGGAACCTGCCCATGCGAAGTGGAGATGGGAGTTACGACCGCACGGGTTATAATACCTTCGCCCACCGCAGTTCTCAACTTGAGAGCGAAGACGGAGAATTTGTTGATCCCGAATATGCTCGTCCTTTAATGCCCGGTGAAAGCGAGGAAGAATTCATTGAGCGAGAACTAGATGAAAACCCTACCATTATGGATATGGCGCAATCTTCCTTAGACTTTCTAAGTAAGGATGAAGATGGGTTTTTCTTGCAACTGGAACTCGGTGACTATGATTGGGTTCTTCACGACAATAATTTAGATGCCATGTTGGGTCGGCATCAAGATCTTGACCAAACAGTGGAATTAGTCGTGGATTGGATTGAAGAAAATGGCGGTTGGGAAGAAAATCTGTTGATGGTTGTTCCTGACCACGATCACTACTTAACCTTAAATGATAACTTCCCTGAACTTTATCGTGAAAAAGGTCCGGAAGCTCTCACGGAAGCATTTGATCCCAAAGAAGCTGGACACTTTTGGGGATCGGATGCAGAAGATAAATACCAGTGGGGGACTCATACCAACCGCCCTGTTCCAATTTATTATCAAGGTGAAGGTTCAGAAATTCTTGATAACTTAATTGGAGAAGGATATGAAGTGTTCGGGGAGCAAGTTCCTGGGATTGAAAACCAGATCGATCTGGTTCACATCTTTGAAACGATGAAGGAAGCCTTGCTGAGTTCAGAAGAAGCTCCAGAACAGCCAAGATTACCTATATTTGGTAGCTCTGAGGACGATATTTTAGAAGGCACCATTGATTTTGAAGGAGATGGAGATCTCATCTTCACTGGCGATGGCAATAATCTAGTTGATGCTTCCCTTACTCTCGGTGGTAATCGAATTTATGGAGGTAACGATAACGACGAATTATTTGCTGGCACCAATGATCGCATCTTTGCTGGTGGTGGGGATGATATCCTTGATTCTTCCCAAGGGAGTGGTAATAATCGCCTCTATGGAGAGTCTGGAAACAATATCTTTATTGCTGGCAACAATGATCGGCTCATTGGGGGTGACGATAATGACCGTTTCTTCCTCTCTGAAGGTCAAGGCAATAATACTGTAACCGGTGGACTTGGTGAAGATCAGTTCTGGTTAGGAGCAGGTCAGTTGCCTAATGAACTCAACATTATTACTGACTTTACTGCTGGAGAAGATGTTCTTGGGTTAGGAGGACTTGACTTAGAATTCTCTGGTCTCAGTATTGGCGAGAGTGAAGAGACCCCTGAAAACACTGTCATTGGCGTGAATGACCAAGATCTTGCAGTGCTGTTAAATGTGGAAGCAGATTCACTAACTGAAGCTAACTTTGTATTTGTGTAATTTGCTATTTGCTTAATCAGAAACTAGAATTTCGCCCTCTCTTGCTAGCTTGAGAGAGGGCTGAAATAGTTTGTATATATTGATTGGGCTAATGATTAAGCAGTGGTTGCCTTTTCTACAGGAAGAATACTAACTTTGCGACGGCTTTTTCCATAGCGATCAAAACTGACTACGCCGTCAACTAGGGCAAATAATGTATCATCATTACCGCGACCTACATTGAGTCCAGCGTGAATTTTAGTGCCGCGCTGACGGACTAGAATATTGCCAGCACGAACCACTTGTCCGCCGTAACGTTTCACGCCAAGACGTTTTGAATTAGAATCCCGTCCGTTACGAGTACTGCCTGTTCCTTTCTTATGAGCCATTGTTAATCCTCTTATTCAATCTTCTTGTTTACAATTTTACTCAGAAGCGGTTTCTACAACTTCTGGCGTTACTGCTTCGGTTTCCGTGCTTTCTGTGCTGTCAGCTTCAGCAATTACCGAACCATTGAGGCTAATGGAATTAATCATGACGCGAGTTAATTCCTGGCGGTGTCCCCGTTTTTTACGATAGTTTTTCTTGGGCTTCATTTTATAGACGAGCACTTTCCGCCCGCGCAAGTGACTCATGATGGTTCCTTGTACCGTTGCCCCCTCAATATAGGGTTGACCCACTGTCACTTCACCGTCATTATTGATGAGTAAGACTTTATCGAAGGTATAGTTCCCTTCTTCATCAACGTGCAAACGGTTTAAGTCATAGAAAGAACCCGGCTCAACTTTAATCTGGGTTCCACTGGCTTCTACAATTGCATAACTCATGATTAATCCTTAAAAATGCCGTACAGGTAGCGAAAGTTTCGCTTTGACTAATGTCCGACCTGATCCGAGCAGGAGACACAATCTAAAATTATATCTCGAAATTTCAATTAGAGCAATCCCCCAAAAACACCAAGATTATAGTATTTCCAAATCACTGCTGTTTTAGAGAATCCCGCCTCTTTTAACATTTGGAAATGCCTGTCAAGGGTGGCGAGTTGATCCTGACTGGAATAGCCTTGGGTATCGCTTTTACCAATTTTACTGCGCACTGCCTCGAGATCAAAACCTTGTTTTTGCGCCCAACGTTGGCGAGATTGTTGATAAATATCGGTCAGTTCAGGAAATTCGGGAAGTAGCGGATCAGCATTCCAGAATTGTCCACCCGGGTTGAGAGAACGGGCAATTTTCTGGAAGAGTTTTCCTTTCATTGCATCAGTGAGATGATGAATGGCAAGGGAAGAAATAATAGCATCAAATCGGCTTCCGACTTCAGCATCCGCTTCATCATTGGCCCAAGCCCCAAAGTCTAATTGCAGCGTTTTGACGCGATCGCGCTCTCCTTGAGCATCTAATTTCGCTCCCACAAAGTCAATCATGCGCGGAGAATAATCCACGGCAACCAGTTCTGCATGGGGACACTGTTTGAGGACTTTTACGGTCAGTTCGCCGGTTCCACACCCTAATTCTAAAATGCGACTGCTTTGAGAAGGAACACACAGCGCGATCGCATCTAACATTTCATCATAATACGGCAACAATTGCCGAATATTCGTATCAAATTCTTTTGTTTCTGCGAATACTTCACCGGGAAAAATCATGATTCTATTGGTGCTGTAATTGGTTTTAATTGCCAAGATTGATCTTCTGATAATTCTAAAATAAGTTGATGATATTGTCGTAAGGTGGGGCGGTGTCCAACACTAACATAAGTCAACTCAATAACTTGCAATTGCTCGTAGAGTGCTTCTTCATTTTCAACATCTAAAGCACTCGTTGCTTCATCAAGGACGACATAGCGCGGTTGGTTAATTAAAATTCTGGCAAACGCAACTCGTTGCTGTTCTCCTAGTGACAAAACTTCTCCCCAATTCATTTCAATATTTAAGCTGCCAAAGCGTTCAATGAGATGGGGAAGATTAACTTTATCTAACACTTCTGCTAGCTGTTCGTTGGTTAACTCTGTTTCTTTTTTCGGATAGATTAATTCTTCTCTCAAACTTCCCAAAATCATATAAGGACGTTGGGGTAAAAACAGAATTTCTGACAATGGAGGACGGATAATTTTACCACTTCCCGATTGCCATAAACCAGCAATTGCCCGGAGTAAAGAACTCTTACCACAGCCGCTTGCGCCCATAATTAGTAGCCCCCCGCCTTGGGGAATATCAACCGTTAAATTTCGCACTAAAGTGCGTTGATAATTGGGGGTTTGTAAGGTCAATTCTTTCACTGCAATCTGCTGGTCATTGACCATTTCAATTGTTGGATTAGGACTTTCGTCTTTCTCTTCTTTTTCAGAATCAGCAAGATTAATATAGTCAGCAAAACCAAAAATTCTGTTAATTCCTGCACCAAATTCGGTCAAAGATTGAAAGCGTGTAATGACAAAATCAAGAGCAAAAAAGATTTGTAAAAAAGCCCCTTGCGCTTCGGTTACTTTCCCTACTGCCAGTTCTCCAGAAAAAACTCGCGGTGCCAAAATTAAAAAAGGGATAGCATATGTAATCAGTTGGAACGTATTAGTAAAAGACTTTAAACCTAAATCTTGCCATAAAATTAAGCGCTTAAAATTATCAAAAACATCATCAAAGCGAAATTTAACTTGGCTTTCTTCTTGTTCTTCTCCTTGGTAAAAGGCAATGGATTCAGCGTTTTCCCGAATGCGAACTAAACCAAAACGAAAATTAGCTTCTCGTTTCAGTTGTTCAAAGTTGAGGCGAACTAATGCTTTGCCAAAAACGCCCACTGTAATTAAAGTTCCAACGATTGCATAAATAAATAGAAAAATTACTAAAGGATAAGAAATGGTCCATAATTCGCCGCTAAATCCAATCACTTGAAATAAAGAAGAAAGAGTAATTAACAAAAAAGTTAGTGACTCTTGAGTAAAGGAACGAACATCTTGAGAAATCCGTTGATCAGGATTATCGATATCGCCATAAGAGGTTAATTTATAGTAAGCGCGATCGCGAAAATAATGATCGAGAAAACGTCCCGTTAACCATCTGCGCCAAAATAATCCTAAGAGATCGATTAAGTACTTTGCCCCTGCAAATAAAGGAATATAGGCGAGAATGACACCAAAATAGACCAGTAATCCACTCCAAAATTGATCTTCACTCATTTGGGAGAGGGCAGTAATTAAATTTCCTCGTTGCTGATTGAGAATGACACTGAGAACTGTATAAGTAATCAGCATGAGGGTAATGACAAGTAATAGCCCTCTCGCTTTCCATTTTTCATCACCAAACCAATAAAGGCGCGCGATCGACCAAAATCGCTTTAGTAATTGAAAATTAATTCGTTGTTGCATCTAGTTTTTTTGTCACACTATTCAATTAAACTGTTGCTAGTGTAACGAATTATGAAGGTCAAAGTTATTTGACGAAGCAATTAGTTTTTACTGTCCTTTAGTGTGCAGAATCAGTTTTGATCAGGATGATAGACGACGTTTCCAGTCTTCATCAATTTGATCGCTACGTTCCGCTTCTTGTTCTATTAAATCTTGCTCTGTAGAATAAGCAATGTTTTCCTCGCTTAAAACAGTTTGTGAAGCAAACGCTTGCGCTTCTTGTAATTTATTGTGTAATTGTTGATCACCACTTGCTAAAATTCGCGCCCGTCGAAAACGTTCGTCATTGCGAGAAGTTATGCCTTTATTTTTTTGTTGAATCCAAAAGTAACGAATTAAAGGAATTATCAAATAACCAATTGCATAAGCAAGTAGTATACCATAAATTCCATTAACAAAAGCAACTAATCCTCCCATTTGTGCAGCGAGTTCTCCTGACAAGAGAGACCCTAGCATTAATGCTAAGATTAAATTCAGTCCTCCTAATCCAATGGCAATCATTTTTTGGGTACTACTTGCTTTGGTAAATTGCCAAGATTTTTCTTGTAAATAAGAGGGGACAGCGTCCTGCTTCTGCATAGTTGCTGTTACTTGTAAGTCTGGAAAATAATAAATAATATGCCCCTCTTCTGTAACTTCTGGCACCCCATTAAATCGGGTTAGAACCGGTAACATATAATCTTCATTTTCCCAACTGTTAGCATCAATATCATCGAGATAGGGGGCAATTTGTTCACCAACAACTGCACCTTTATTTTGTTGAATAACACTTCCGATTTCTTGCCAGCGCCGTTCTTCTAATTTTGCATTCGGATTACCATCACCAAAAAGAAAAGAAAAAATGGCTTCGAGAAAACTTAACTCACTTTTTTGGCGACGATTTGGTTTTGTTTTCTCTCGTCTAGCAATTGGTTCATCAGCTTCGTAGTATCCTGGCGAGAAAAACCAGAATAAATCAGGACCAAACCAAAAGGGGAAGAAGCCAAAGGAAAATCCTCCTCCGCCTCCCATACCATTATCAGAATCTCCTTCGTCTGAGTTCATTTGCACGCCAATGATAATTAAAGAAATCGTGATTGCAATTAAAATGATGGATGCAATCAAGACAATGCCAAAGGAAATTCGGATGAGATAAAACAAGACACCCCAAATTTTATCCCACCACTCTTGCAAGCGTAAACGTAGATATTTATTACGCAGAATACCACGGAAGTTTTTTGGAAAAAGATAGGTAATATCGCCAGTTTCGCTGACTTGCAAATGCCCACCTGCATCCGCTGCTAGTGCGACTAAGCCTTTTTGGGCATCTCGTAGTTTTAAGCCAGTTTCAGCCGCAACATCACCGACTGTAACCCGATAGTCGAGTTTTTCAACTGAGTTAGTAATAAGAGGATTAGGAGTCATGATTGAATGTAATTGACAATTAAGAATTGACAATTGAGGTCCCGACAAAAGGGGTTTATATCTTCTCTTCGATCCTAATGTATCAATTACAAAATGTAACCCACTCTATCTCACTCAATAAAATATTATGAAATAATCCTAAAAAAATGATCCCCCCGATCAAGGGGGGAGGGGGTAAAGAAAGAACCTGGCACTGAGCTATTTTCCCAGACAGTTCCCCGTCAAGTATCTTCGCCGCGGCAGCGTTTCACCACCGAGTTCGGGATGGGTCGGTGTGGGTCCACTGCGCCTTCAGCACCAGGAAAGCTTTTCGGTCTGAAACTAACAGAACCCTGAAGACTGCATGTCACCAAGCTAGTTTGAGGTCAAGCCCTCGGTCGGTTCGCATGCGTAGGCTTCATCTGTTACCAGACTGCCACCGCGCACCGATTAACAGGTGTTCTTCCTGTGACCTTACTTCCTTGACGGAATGAGAGCACTCATCTTGAGGTGGGCTTCCCACTTAGATGCTTTCAGCGGTTATCCACTCCGCACTTGGCTACCCTGCGTTTACCGTTGGCACGATAACAGGTACACCAGCGGTGCGTCCTTCCCGGTCCTCTCGTACTAAGGAAGGCTCCTCTCAATGCTCTTGCGCCTACACCGGATATGGACCGAACTGTCTCACGACGTTCTGAACCCAGCTCGCGTACCGCTTTAATGGGCGAACAGCCCAACCCTTGGGACCGACTTCAGCCCCAGGTTGCGATGAGCCGACATCGAGGTGCCAAACCTCCCCGTCGATGTGAACTCTTGGGGGAGATCAGCCTGTTATCCCTAGAGTAACTTTTATCCGTTGAGCGACGGCCTTTCCACGCAGTGCCGTCGGATCACTAAGGCCGACTTTCGTCCCTGCTCGAGTGGTAACTCTTGCAGTCAAGCTCCCTTCTGCCTTTGCACTCTGCGGCTGATTTCCAACCAGCCTGAGGGAACCTTGGCGCGCCTCCGTTACCTTTTAGGAGGCGACCGCCCCAGTCAAACTGCCCGCCTGAAGCTGTCCCTTCCCCGGCTCACGGGTGAAGGTTAGAATTCTAGCTGAACCAGAGTGGTATCTCACCGATGGCTCCAGTTTCCCCACAAGGAAACCTTCTTCGCCTCCCACCTATCCTGCGCAAGCTCAGCCCGAACCCCACTTCAGGTTACAGTAAAGCTTCATAGGGTCTTTCTGTCCTGGTGTAGGTAGTCCGTATCTTCACAGACATTCCTATTTCGCCGAGTCTCTCTCCGAGACAGCGCCCAGATCGTTACGCCTTTCGTGCGGGTCGGAACTTACCCGACAAGGAATTTCGCTACCTTAGGACCGTTATAGTTACGGCCGCCGTTCACTGGGGCTTCGGTTGCTAGCTTCGCCCCGCAGGGCTAACCAACTTCCTTAACCTTCCAGCACTGGGCAGGCGTCAGCCCCCATACTTCCTCTTTCGAGTTGGCGGAGACCTATGTTTTTGGTAAACAGTCGCCTGGGCCTCTTCACTGCGACCAGCTCTCGCTGGTACCCCTTCTCCCGAAGTTACGGGGTCATTTTGCCGAGTTCCTTAGAGAGAGTTATCTCGCGCCCCTTAGTATTCTCTACTTCCCCACCTGTGTCGGTTTCGGGTACAGGTAGTTCCAGTTTTTGGTGCTTCGGGCTTTTCTGGGGAGTCTGATTTGTCTCACTTCCCCGCCGTAGCGGGTCGGTCTCGCGCCTTAGCTCGGGGCGTTTTCGCCGCCCTTCTTCACCTTCGCACGCTTGCACCCAGATTTCCAACACTGGGCTGAGTGAAACCTTCTCCGTCCCCCGACACCAACTGCAACTAGTACGGGATTATTCACCCGTTGTCCATCGACTACGCGTTTCCGCCTCGCCTTAGGCCCTGACTAACCCTCCGCGGACGAGCCTTCCGGAGGAACCCTTAGGGTTTCGGGGCTTTGGATTCTTACCAAAGTTTTCGCTACTCAAGCCGACATTCTCACTTCTGAGTCGTCCACACCTGCTTGCCGCTAGTGCTTCTCCCGACTCAGAACGCTCCCCTACCACTCATTTCTGAGTCCACAGCTTCGGTAGATGACTTAGCCCCGTTCATTTTCGGCGCGGGAACGCTTGACCAGTGAGCTATTACGCACTCTTTTAAGGGTGGCTGCTTCTAGGCAAACCTCCTGGTTGTCTGGGCGTTCCTACCTCCTTTTTCACTTAGCCATCATTTGGGGACCTTAGCTGGTGGTCTGGGCTGTTTCCCTCTTGACGATGAAGCTTATCCCCCACCGTCTCACTGGCGGTTTCCCCACTGGTATTCTGAGTTTGTCTCGCTTTGGTACCGCTTTCGCAGCCCGCAGCGAAACAGTGCTTTACCCCCAGTGGCTTAAGACCGCTGCTGCGCCTAAACGCATTTCGGGGAGAACCAGATAGCTCCGAGTTCGATTGGCATTTCACCGCTAACCACAACTCATCCGCCAACTTTTCAACGTTGGTCGGTTCGGACTTCCACTTGGTACTACCCAAGCTTCCTCCTGGTCATGGTTAGTTCACCCGGGTTCGGGTCAATTAGCTGTGACTGACGCCCTGTTCGGACTCGCTTTCGCTTGGGCTTCGCTGCTTTCCAGCTTAACCGGCCACAGCCTAATTACTCGCCGGCTCATTCTTCAACAGGCACGCGGTCAGACGTTCAATCGTCCTCCCACTGCTTGTAAGCTAACGGTTTCACGTTCTTTTTCACTCCCCTCGCCGGGGTTCTTTTCACCTTTCCCTCGCGGTACTGGTTCGCTATCGGTCACACAGGAGTATTTAGCCTTACCAGGTGGTCCTGGCGGATTCATTCGGGATTTCTCGTGTCCCGAACTACTCGGGATACAGCTCCGCTCGTTTCGTTGTCAACTACAGGACTTTTACCTTCTCTGGTGCAGTTTTCAGTTGCTTCGTTTAACGCTTTGAGTCGGGTGATGCTGTCCCACAACCCCAACCACCGCAGTGGTTGGTTTAGGCTCTTCCCCTTTCGCTCGCCGCTACTTGGGGAATCACTTTTGTTTTCTTTTCCTTCGGCTACTGAGATGTTTCAGTTCACCGAGTTAGCTCGTTGCTGCCTATAGATTCAGCAGCTCGTACAAAGGGTTCCCCCATTCGGAGACCTGCGGCTCAAAGCTTGTTTCCAGCTCCCCGCAGTGTTTCGTCGGTTACCACGTCCTTCTTCGCCTCTGTGTGCCGAGGGCTCTCCCGTTAGCTCTTGGTAGCTTGACCTCGGTTTTTACTTTTTGACTTGGTGACTATGCAGTTTTCAAGGTTCTGGTCTGGAGCGAACTCCAGCAGTCGTTAGCTTTCTAACGGTGCTGAGGTAACTCTAAGGGTCTGGGCTTGACTCCGCTGGCGGAGATGGAGGTAAGCGGACTCGAACCGCTGACTCCCTGCGTGCAAGGCAGGTGCTCTACCAGCTGAGCTATACCCCCGAGATGGGCTATCCTGGACTTGAACCAGGGACCTCACCCTTATCAGGGGTGCGCTCTAACCAGCTGAGCTAATAGCCCAGGTTCCCCAAACCTAGGTGGAAAAGCCTTTTTTTCTCCCACGACCGACCTGGGAGTGGAAGGTTTTGCTCTTACTTCTGTTTCAGAGTTCCCCTCACTTGGTCTCCCGATTAAGGAGGTGATCCAGCCACACCTTCCGGTACGGCTACCTTGTTACGACTTCACCCCAGTCACCAGCCCAGCCTTCGGCGCCCCCCTCCGCGAACGGTTAGGGTAACGACTTCGGGCTTGGCCAGCTTCCATGGTGTGACGGGCGGTGTGTACAAGGCCCGGGAACGAATTCACCGCAGTATGCTGACCTGCGATTACTAGCGATTCCTCCTTCAGGCAGGCGAGTTGCAGCCTGCCATCTGAACTGAGGCCGAGTTTGCTGGGATTCGCTGACTCTCGCGAGCTCGCTCCCCTTTGTCCCGACCATTGTAGGACGTGTGTTGCCCAGAGCATAAGGGGCATGCTGACTTGACGTCATCCTCACCTTCCTCCGGTTTGTCACCGGCAGTCTCCCTAGAGTGCCCAACTCAATGCTGGCAACTAAGGACGAGGGTTGCGCTCGTTGCGGGACTTAACCCAACATCTCACGACACGAGCTGACGACAGCCATGCACCACCTGTCTCCGCGCTCCCGAAGGCACTCTCCACTTTCCTGGAGATTCGCGGGATGTCAAGCCCTGGTAAGGTTCTTCGCGTTGCATCGAATTAAACCACATCCTCCACCGCTTGTGCGGGCCCCCGTCAATTCCTTTGAGTTTCACACTTGCGTGCGTACTCCCCAGGCGGGATACTTAACGCGTTAGCTTCGGCACGGCTTGGGTCGATACAAACCACGCCTAGTATCCATCGTTTACGGCTAAGACTACAGGGGTATCTAATCCCTTTCGCTACCTTAGCTTTCGTCCCTGAGGGTCAGGTGCGACCCAGTAGAGCGCTTTCGCCACCGGTGTTCTTCCCAATCTCTACGCATTTCACCGCTACACTGGGAATTCCCTCTACCCCTGTCGCCCTCTAGCACACCAGTTTCCACTGCTCTACCGGAGTTAAGCTCCAGCCTTTAACAGCAGACTTGATGTGCCCCCTGCGGACGCTTTACGCCCAATAATTCCGGATAACGCTTGCCTCCTCCGTATTACCGCGGCTGCTGGCACGGAGTTAGCCGAGGCTGATTCCTCAGGTACCGTCAGGACTTCTTCCCTGAGAAAAGTGGTTGACAGCCCAAGAGCCTTCTTCCCACACGCGGCGTTGCTCCGTCAGGCTTGCGCCCATTGCGGAAAATTCCCCACTGCTGCCTCCCGTAGGAGTCTGGGCCGTGTCTCAGTCCCAGTGTGGCTGCTCATCCTCTCAGACCAGCTACCGATCGCTGCCTTGGTAAGCTCTTACCTCACCAACTAACTAATCGGACGCGAGCTCTTCTCCAGGCGGAAACCCTTTTTACCTTGCGGCTTATTGGGGATTAGCCGTCGTTTCCAACGGTTGTCCCCATCCTGAAGGTAGATTCTCACGCGTTACTCACCCGTCCGCCACTCAGCCCGAAGGCTGCGTTCGACTTGCATGTGTTAAGCACGCCGCCAGCGTTCATCCTGAGCCAGGATCAAACTCTCCATGTTGAGAGCCG
>JAAANX010000141.1 GCA_009909085.1 Cyanobacteria bacterium GSL.Bin1
GTTTAAGGTGTTCCTGAGCCTGTCGAAGGATGTCCTGTCGGACTTTTATTTGTTTGGTGACGATTCATCCCCCACTAATCTGACGCTATAGTGGGGGATGAATCGTCACATTAAGATAAAGTTAAACAAAGGCAAAATTATCAGCGGTTAAATGATCTGCTGCAACGTCAGACAGAATCGCTAAGTCTTGAGTGTCAGTTTTAATGAAAGTGTGATCGCCATCTTGAGTAAGATTTAGATCGCTAAAACTAAGACCCAAACCAGCAATACCCAGAACGTCCTCACCGCTCGTAAAGTCAGTAATTATGTTAGCTGCTGCGGGAAGTTCGGCATTAGCAATCCAGAATTGGTCTGCCCCTTCACCGCCAGTCATGATATTGTCACCATCAGAAGTCACGAAGAAACGATCTGCACCTGCTGCCCCGATCGCGCGATTATTCACACCCAAAATAAAAGTATCATCGCCGCCATCGCCATAAAGGCGGTTATTCCCTTCCGATAAAGAAGCGTCAATTAAATCGTTACCTTCTCCAGCAAAAACTAAATGGTTATTCCCTTCAATTTCGATAGTATCTGCCTCTGCTGTCCCAAAAATCGGATCAAGTTTCCCTTCTAATTGAGACTCGATAAAAGTAGAAAGTCCCTCTAAATTGTCCGTATTGATTAAATCAACACCTGCTTCGTAGAGGGGTTCCCAGACATTAGGGGCATCTTGGGGTAAATTCCAAAAGCGGAAGATTTTGTCTTCTGCTTGGACTTCCGAAACGATGTCATTGAGTTCGGCTTCAGTATCTTCAGGAATTTCTCCTATCCCATCCCAAGCCAACTCATCAGTAAAGAAGTTATTCCAGTTATCGCTGATCAGGGGCATAAAATTGGGATCAGTATCAGTGCCGATGTCATCTTTGCGTCCGTCGTAGCCGGCGTAACGAACCTCCTGACTTTCCATAAATTCGCGGGGGCGATCCCCTGAGATGATTGGCGTTACAGCACCAGGGGTCACCGTGTAATCCCCCGATTCATCTTGAGTGTAAGTTGTCAATAATCCAGGCGATTCGGCTTCATACTCAGCTAACACTTCATCCAATCTTTGATAAGTAGAAAGTCCCTCACTCTTAAGATCGACTAAAAGCGTTAAAGGCGTACCATCTGCATAAACACCTCCATTATCAAACGCTTCTTTTAACTCTTGTAAAGGATCTAAGTAAAGTTCTTCTAGGGTCGGTAGAATCGTCGGATCTTCTACAGGATCGTGAGCGACTCGTAGGTTTTCGTTATCATCGGGATACAGCCAAATATCAGCTTCGACACTAACAAAACCGTTGCTGAGAGCATCCAAGAGCGGATATTGATGTTCGTAGTCGTTGTGAGCGTGAGTATTGGGTAAAGCTTCTTCTCTAGGAGTGGGAACAGAGGAAGAGACGCTAAAGGTAGTGGTAACTGGATAGTGATCTGAAGCTAAATCCGTTGAGTCATTAACAACAATCTCACTGCTTTCGACTTCAAATTCGTCGCCATTTTTAATCGCAATATAGTCAATGACGCCATCAAAATCTTCTGAGGGAACGGTATCGCTGTCATCGTCGAAAGGACTAACAATTTGATAACCCAGGTCTTCGAGTTCTTCAATGGTTTCAGGATTATTGTCCACTAATTCTCCATCACTTAAAACGGGATTGAGATCGGCATTTAAGTCTCCAGCTAAAATGACCGGTAAGTTAAGACTAACCGCATCATCAATAATATCTAAGCTATCGAGCTGAATCGTCGAATCATCCTCTGTGGGTTCATTAAGATTAGTCAAATGGGTTGCCACAAACTGAAAATCAAAGTCAGTGTCTTCAAATTGAAAATTAGCAATACCTGCTGAGCGTTTTCCATCCCCTGCTGGATTACCCGGCAGTGAGACATTTTCAAATTCGATTAAATCTAAAGCCTCCTCATTGTAGAGAATCGCGTTACCATATTCACCACCGCTAAATTCAATAGCCGGTGCTTCTAATGCCACCCATTCTTGACTGGTTAGCTCTGAGAGATTTGCAGCAATAACTTGCGGTTGATTGATAAAGCCGGTACGTCCATTGACAATATCATTCTCTTGTAAAGCAACAACATGAGACTCGGTATCAGCAATAACTTCTGCAATCCGGTCTAAATTAACTACATCATCGTTACCACGACCATGATGAATATTGTATGTAACAGCGTTTAGCGTCTTGTCTGAAAGGAGGGATTTCTGTGCGTTCATAAGATGTCTCCAACAATTACTAATCAATATTTTTTTGTGCTTTTGAACTAACAGCAAATATTAGTTCCAAATTCAATGCTGAAAAAAATAATTCCAGTAGCGATTCGATTTAAGTACTGCACTTCTAACTAGCGCTATTACTTGCTGTACTACCAGAGAAAACTCCCAGCTTTGAATGAGTCGATTAAGATAGATACTGATATAAACCAGGACTATCTTAAGTAATTAGAGACAAATTGGACACTAAGAGAGAGTTAAGTTTTGAATAAATGTTTGAGCGAAAAAAGTATAGAAAAAAACAATTTCATTTTGAGTGTCTTTGCATTAAAGTGAACAAAATTCCATTTCAATTGAGCTAATCAAGCTTTTTGGCTTAAGCCTAATTGATTTAGCTGATTCTAGAAATATTTAATTTTGATATATTCTATAAAATTAGATACACGACATCCCTTAAATACGAATTACTTCAACTGTGTATCATTTTTATCAGGCTTTAACCTAATTCTCATTAGGTGTGACAAGTTGGATCGGCTAACAAGCGCTGCGCGATACACTTATTGAATCTGAAACTTTTCAAGGGAGCTTCTGAGACAATTAAACCTTTAAATGTGTTGCTGATCAAAATTGCTAGCGTGGAGAGAACAGATAGAAAGAGTAAGAGAGTGATGACTCGAATTTTTTTAGCAATCGCAGCAATTTTAGCCGGCACCTCAGTTGCAGCTGGAGCATTTGCTAGTCATGCCCTCAAAGATCAACTGAGTGAAAGGGCACTGGAAATTTTTGAGACTGGGGCTGAATACCAGATGTATCATGCTTTAGCATTGCTAGTAGTCGCATTGCTATTGAATCGTGCTGAGGCATCGCAAACACCGCTAATCGCTGCCGGTTTCGCCTTTATCTTGGGGATAGTCATTTTTTCAGGTAGTTTATACGCCCTCAGCTTGACAGGGATCAAAGGGTTAGGCGCTATTACTCCCTTAGGAGGTGCAACATTTCTGATCGGTTGGGGTTGTCTTACTATTGCCGCTTTCGCATTTAAATAAATGATTGGCTGATCATAACGAAGCGTTCAAAGTTAAGGTGATAACTTGTCTATTATTTTATATACTTATACAATTAAACTGCTAGATAGTTATTAAACCTGTTTAGGCTCTGGTGTGATCGACGTGACCTCGTAAGATAAAGAACCATTATGACAACCCTTCCAACTCTTCAGATTGGTAACCATATCCCCCGCTACCCCATCATTCAAGGTGGAATGGGAATTAGAATTTCCGGTGCGCGTTTAGCGAGTGCTGTCGCCAATGCTGGCGGTATCGGCATTATCTCTGCTGTTGCCTTGGGGTTTGGTTCCTCCTATTTTGATCCCAAGCAACGCGGGAAAAGAAATATTTTTGAAGCGAATCGTTTAGCCTTAATCGATGAATTGCAAAAAGCCCGTCAACTGAGCCCCGATGGAATTATTGGCATTAATTCGATGGTTGCCGGACAAGATCATGAAACTTTAGTGAGTACAGCAGCAGCAAATGGCGCAAATTTGATTATTGCTGGGGCAGGATTACCAATGCATTTACCCGAATATACCCGTGATTATCCCAATGTTGCCCTGGTTCCTATTATTTCGAGTACAAGAGCGGCAAAAGTGATTTGTCGCAAATGGCAACGTCAACATGGACGCTTACCGGATGCCTTTGTGGTGGAAAATCCCAACTCAGCAGGCGGTCATTTAGGGGCGAAAAAAGAGGAGTTAGGAGAACCGAATCTCAGTGCAGAACAAGTGATTCCCGAATTAATTGCTTATCTGCGAGAAGACTTGCAAGTGGAAATCCCTGTGATTGCTGCGGGTGGCATTTGGGATCGCTCGGATATTGATCGCGCTTTGAGGTTAGGGGCAAGTGGCGTCCAAATGGGAACCCGTTTTATTACAACGGATGAATGCGATGCGGATTGGAAATATAAAGCATATCATCGTGATGCAAAACCAGAAGATGTGGTGATTGTTCCCTCACCGGTTGGACTTCCGGGACGAGCATTAAAGAATTCCTTCGCGGAAAAAGCGATGGCGCAAGCCCCGGATTTAGACAAACGTTGTTTTGGCAGTTGTCTGCAAGTTTGTAGCTGTCGCGATCGCGCTGAACACTATTGTATTGCTCGGGCTTTAGATAAAGCCGCTCGTGGAGATGTAAACAATGGACTAATCTTTGCTGGTAGTAATGCTGGGCGTGCTGAGCGAATTATTCCAGTTGCCGAATTAATGGCAGAATTGGTGGGTTAAGAGAGAGTGGGACCGGTATAATACAACGAACGGTTTGATGTATCAACAGCTTCAAGATGACCGGTTGGTTACCCCAAATTAACCCCATCACCCAGGACCAATGCTGATTAGTGCCGATTTAAACCTTCCTTTTTCCCGCTCTCTCGTGTATAGGACTTATCGCGATCGGCTAGTTGAGTTAGTCCCCTATATACCCAATATTCGAGCCGTTGAAATCAAATCCCGTCGTCAAGAGAATGAGCAGCTTTTCTGCACCAATATTTGGCATGGGGGCGGCAAAATTCCGATAGCCTTCAGAGCCGTGATGGGGGAAGCAATGCTTTCTTGGACTGAATATGACATCTGGGATGAATCAAACTTTACACTGGAGTGGCGCATTGAAACCCATGCCTTCACAGAAGCCGTTTTTTGCGCGGGGAAAAACTGCTTCCTTGGCAATAATGATACGACTCTTATCGAGACGCGAGGAGAGATGAAAATCGATCCAGCACAAATTAAAGGATTTCCCCAGCCTTTTCGGGATAAAATTGCTAGGATAACCGAAAATTTTTTAGGGAAAACGATTATCCCTAACCTCATCCAAATGAGCAAGGGAGTGCATCATTATCTGGAACAAACAGCAACGAACTGAATCTCTGAAATGGATTAATTCATGCGACACATAGCCCTCTCCTTGTCTCCCCAATCAATCTGTAGCAAACATTGATCAATTTTAGATGAGTTCCCTAGATATGGTTACGCTTCACTAGAATTGCCCCAATGCTGAAACCCTTGACTTAAATCCAGTGTCCAACTTTGCCCTGAGGAATAACTAGTTGCTTCTACTTGCGGTTCGGCTGTAATTTCACCAATAATGCTCGCTCCATTACCCAATTTTTGCTGTAATTGCTGTGCTGAATGTCTCGGCAGGGTTAACACTAGCTCAAAATCTTCTCCCCCGTAGAGCGTCCATTGCAAGGCTTGCTCTTGGGAAACCCACCGCGATAGAACTTTGGGAATAGGAAGCGAGTCTAAATCAATGTTGGCTCCCACGTGGCTGGCGCGACAAAGTTGTAAAATTGCATCAGCTAAACCATCACTGCTATCCATACCAGCAACACGAAATTCCGGTAACACTTCCCCCAGCAAGGGCAATACATCTAGCCGGGGTTTCGGACGTTGGTGCGCGTGAATCAGACGCTGGCAACTCACTGTATCGAGTTCAGATTGCCGTTCTGGGTGTAATAATAACTCTAACCCTGCCCGAGATGCGCCGTGTTCTCCCGTCACTAAAATCACATCTCCCACCTGAGCATCCTGACGCCGAATCACTCGCTGCGGTTCCACTTTGCCAACAGCAGTAATCGCAATCGTAACCAGGGAAGACCGGGTAACATCTCCGCCCCACAGGACCGTTTGGTATTGCTGTAAACACTCACTTAAGCCTTCATAGAGGCGTTCCACCCAAGCCACTGGCACGGTCTTCGGTAAACTTAAGCCAACCGTAATCCCCCGAGGCGTTGCTCCCATCGCCGCTAAATCAGATAAATTAGCAGCAACGGCGCGCCAA
>JAAANX010000142.1 GCA_009909085.1 Cyanobacteria bacterium GSL.Bin1
TTTAAGGGGGGAATAAGCGTTGAAATTCCCTATTCAATCATTGATTATTCGGTTTTGACCATTAACGCGCGATGCAGTGAAGCGACTTGCCAAAGCGTGATCATTAGTTCTTTAGAAAGAAATAGGTGCGCGATGCGCCTCCAGCGCGGGCTTGCGAGATCGCGTGATGCGATTGTGAATTTCATGCATATTTTTTGAAGATTTTCGCGATCGCGCTACACATTTTGCTTTCTCTGTGCGATGCGTCTCCGGCGCCGGCTTGCGCGATCGCGTGATTCAGAAACAAACATAAAAATTCCAGAAAACTGCTCAATCGAAGTCAAACAACTACTGTGTAAAGGCTTGAGACTGTTTTTCCCTCACGATTGTTTAAGTTCCGCTAGAATAGTTCTCAGACGAAAGAACTGTTTTTATGCAATTACCGACCAAGGAAATCAATGCATTTTGTCAACGCTGGCAAATCACTGAATTTGCAGTCTTTGGTTCCTTTCTTAGAGAAGACTTTGGAGCGGAGAGTGATTTAGATGTCTTAGTTACTTTTGCTGAGGAAGCAAAGTGGACGCTGATCGACTTAGTCAACATGGAACAGGAATTAGAAGAAATTGTCGGGCGACCAGTTGACTTAATTGAAAAAAAAGGAATTGAACAAAGTAAAAATTGGATTCGCCGTCAAGAAATCTTAAATACAGCAGTTCCGATTAATTTAATGACCAATGAGCTGCCGTGATCAAGCTTCTCTGATCGATATCATCAAGGCAGCTCGACTGGCCTTAGAATTTATAGAAGGAATGAGTCAAGAAGAGTTTGAGCTTGATTTAAAAACGCAATCAGCAGTAATTTATCAAATTGCCATTATTGGAGAAGCAGTTAAGCGTTTATCGCCTGAATTTCGACAAGAGCATCCTGAAATTCCTTGGTCAGCAATGGCTGGGATGCGGGATAAGTTAATTCATGATTATGAAGGAGTTGATGTCAGTAGAATTTGGTTGACATTACAAAATAGCATACCGCAATTGCTGGTATTAATTGAACCCCTATTAGCGTCTGATATAGATTTTCACTCTTAAATTTGTTAATGGCGCGATTGCGTCTCGCAACCAATCAAAGATGCCATAGCGTGATATACAAAGGATTGAGATGGGTTGCAAATGATCAAATTATGGTCTCCCCTACGCGATGCCCCTCCGGCGCCGGCTTGCGCGATCGCGTGATGCGATTGTGAATTTCATGCATATTTTTTGAAGATTTTCGCGATCGCGCCACCCTTTTTGCTTTCTCTGCGCGATGCGCCTCCAGCACCTGAATCGAAGATTCAATCATCTTTGGAAACCACTACGCCAATCTAATTTCAATTTTTAGTGTTAATTTTTTACCCGCGCGACGGCTTTTTCGTAAGCTGGATCATGTTCAGCAAAGCTAATCACTAACACTCGTCGAGGAGAAGGCTTTTCATAAATCCGATACACTAACCGATAAGATACTTGATTCCAATCAATTTCGAGAGCGCGATATCCTTTTAATTTTCCTTTTAGAGCATGATTAGGAAATCCACTACAGTTATAAGGATCAACCACAAAAACTGCATCACAAATATCCTGAAAAATCTCCTGTAATTCTTGAGAGAGGTTTGGTAAGTCAGTTTCTCTTACCTCTTGGCGAGTTTTAACTTGATACTTAGACTTGATACCCACGTTCTCGCAATCGCTTTAAAGCCCCATCAACATCAATTTCCTGACCTTCTTCAACTACTGTAATCCATTGGCTGGGGTCATCTGGATCAAGAGAATCAATGCGTTGTAAGGCTTTTCCTTCGGCAGAGTCTGGATTGAGGTACGTCATTTCTCCCTCAATTTCAAAAGGGATCAGGTTTTCTGTTTTGGGATTAGACATAGAGATCATCACCGAATTATTTAAGACTTAATTGCTATTTTAGCGCGATACTCGTAGAGGGGTGACTTCGCCACATCGGGGTTTAGAATGAGGAGGAAGGCGCAATGTCGCTATGAGACTTGCCTACAGTAATCAGGTGCTGGTGGAAGTAGAGGGAAGCGCGATTTCAATCAGTCTAATGCCTGAAGCAATTGGCCAGTTTCAGCATTGCTTGCCGAAAAAGCGATGGTGCATTGTTGACCAACGGTCAAAGCAGGCGCCTTCCTAAACGGAAGGCGCCTGCTTTGACTTTCATATTTTTTGAGGATTTTCGCGATCGCGCTACACATTTTGCTTTCTCTGTGCGATGCGCCTCCAGCACCTGAATCGAAGATTCTAATCAGTTTCGGAAAACTTTGCCATTATGGAATGCGGAACCATTTGTAACGGATATGGAAACCCCTGACAAGCCAATGGGGGAGAAATATGTGAGTCAAAGAGAAATTGCTATGATGAGCAATTATAGGGACTGCTAAAGCTAAAACTCTTGGAAGTATTGCAACTCTTAACGAGAGCTAGCATTCAGCACGGTTAAACCAACCACTTCGTCTCCTTGACCGTATCGAATCACAATATCATCATCTGTCAATTCTGTATCATCGCTAGATTGGGGCGGGTTATAAAAATCAATATAGAGGACATCTGCTTCTGCATCATAAAGTAAGGAAAAAGGACGCCTAGGCAACTCTTGAAGCAAAGGAATAAACTTGAGATAACTTAATGCTTCTTGGGTTAAGGCCATATTTGTCTCCTCTTATTCAGTGAATTGAAACGACGAGTTGGGAAGGCTGTAATAATAAAGCCATCATTATCGTCTATTTCTCTATACACAACCACTAACACTTTAGCTTGAGCCAAAGTCCGAACTGCCATCAGTGCGCCTTCATTCGCATCAAGAATCCGTTCTGGATCAGCAATTGTTTTCAGAACAAATTCTTTTTGATTGTTCAAACCTTGGTGTCTTTGAGTGATATGTTCCCATCTTTCTTCTGGTAAACGAATAGTTACACCGTTTTTAGAAATTGTTGTTTGAGTCACGCAATTTAAAGATGAAGTTCAGGCACTGAAGTTTTCCTTATTAATACCATTTTCAAAAAGTCAGGTTACATTAGATCCCCCCTTCGCCCCCCTTAGTAAGGGGGGTTGGGGGGATCGGTATGTAGCACCAATTGTTCAAAATGGTATGAGAGGATAGGGTAGTCCTAAACAACTAAGGACGCATTGTAGCGGTGGACAAAGTATCAATTTAAGTCTACTTTTAATCGCGCCACACTTTTGCTTTCTCTGCGCGATGCTCTTCCGGTGCCGGCTTGCGCCATCGGATGTAGGGATGAGAGAGAAGCGCGATCTCAATCAGTTTAATGACTGAAGCAACTTACCAGTTTCAGCATTGTTTGCAGAAAAAGCGATGGTGCCTTGCTGACCAACGGTCAAAGATTACGCCTTCCTAAACGGAAGGCGTAATCTTTGACTTTCATATTTTTTGAGAATTTTCGCGATCGCGCTACACTTTTTGCTTTCTCTGTGCGATGCGTCTCCGGCGCCTGAATCGAAAATTCAATCACCTTTGGAAACCACTACGCCAATCTAATCTCAATTTTTAGTGTTAATTTTTTACCCGCGCGACGGCTTTTTCGTAAGCCGGATCATGTTCAGCAAAGCTAATCACTAAAACTCGTCGAGGAGAAGGCTTTTCATAAATCCGATACACTAACCGATAAAATACTTGATTCCAATCAATTTCGAGAGCGCGATATCCTCTTAATTTTCCTTTCAAAGCATGATTGGGAAACCCACCACAGTTATAAGGATCAGTCTGTAACAGTGGTTTATAATGCTCCCAAAATTGATTAACCAGAAATGTTGATAACTCTTTCAAATCTTCAACCACCACAGAGGGATGAGTTTGCAAAATATATTTACTCCCCACGAACCTCACTCACTGTTTTAACCTGCCATCCTTCTCGTTTGAGTTGTTTGACTTCTTCCGATGAAATATCTTGATCATCAATAATCGTTATCCATTGCGTGGCATCATCAGGATCAAGAGAATCAATCCGTTGTAAGGCTTTTCCTTCTGCTGAATCTGGGTTGAGATAGGTCGTTTCACCCTCAATTTCAAAGGGAATTCCTGCTTCACTTTTGGGGTTAGAGGTAGACATAATTAAGAGTTTTTCCTCCGTTGACTGCTTATATTTTAGCCAATTCGCAATTTCCGCGCCTTTACTCTTCATGGCGGTTTGAGCCAAGTTTTTAATTGCGCGATCAAGTTTACGAAAAAAGTGATCATTTCTTATATTAACCCGCGTGATCGGGGTTTTGGGAAAAGGCATTAGCAAGTTTGATCGGTTGTGGGGAGGGAGGGATAGCGCAATGTTCACTCTTGCAACCGACGAAGCCATCGGGTGTAGGGATGAGAGGGAAGCGCGATCTCAATCAGTCTAATGCCTGAAGCAATTGGCCAGTTTCAGCATTGCTTGCAGAAAAAGCGATGGTGCCT
>JAAANX010000143.1 GCA_009909085.1 Cyanobacteria bacterium GSL.Bin1
TGATTCGAGAAGAAGTCGCTAGTGTTGTGGCAAAGTGGGTAGAGACCAATCCTCCTCAATATTTGCCTACCCGGAAAGCAGCTGCTGTTTTGGGTTATCGCGATCGCCGTCAGTTAATCCGAGCCGTTGAAACCGGTTTGCTGCGATTGGGAAAAGAGGTGCAAGATCGCCGCGCCCCTGATAGCGAAAAGCCCAGCTATTACTTCAATCTCCCTGCTTGTCAGAAGCGATTACAACTGCTTCCTGAAAAAAGGAAATCTTGATACTTGATATTGGCTATTTGTTTGTGTTTATAATCGTGACACGACCCGCCTTCGGCGGGAAAGAGGCAAAGGGCAAAAAGGCAAGAGTGTAGAGGGCTAAGGAGTACTGGGGCGATCGCACACCACTCGAAAACCGTTGAGGTTGAGGTTGTCGGGAAAATCGTGGAAGCGAATCGCCGAACGACAGTTCCTAGGAGTGTTGTACCAAGAACCCCCGCGCTTCACTTTTAAATCATGATTTATATCGCCTTTATAACATTCCTGTGTTCTTGGCGTATTGTAGTTATCCTCCCAATCGTCCCCGCACCATTCCCAAACATTCCCGTGCAGGTCATAGAGTCCAAAGGGATTCGCTGCGTTGAAATAGCCCACTGGGGTCGTTTGCTCTCGATATTTTCCTGTTATCCCTCGTCCATAGCGTTTTGTGCCATTATAATTCGCAACATCGGGAGTAATGGTTTCCCCAAAATGAAAGGGCTGATGATACTTCTTGTTCCACTCTTCAACTGTGATCTTCTCTAAATTTATCCCGCGACAAGCATATTCCCACTCTGCTTCGCTTGGAAGGCGATAGGTTCTACCACTTTTCTGACTCATCTGACTCAGACGAGCACAAAACTCCATGGCATCTTCCCAAGATACTTGCTCTACTGGACGCAGCCAGCGGTCTCCGGCTTTTTCAAAATGTTCCTTAAAGTGAGACGGTTCAGAGTCTAGATCTTGGTTAATTTTTCCGATAGACTCAACCACAGTTTTCCATTGCTCTTGCGTAATCGGGTACTTTCCCATCCAAAAAGAGCGGGCAATTGTAACCGGGTGCTGCGGACCTTCATTGTCCCTGCGTTCTAGTTCATTTTCCGGTGAACCCATAACAAACATACCAACGGGGATAGATACCATTTCTAGCTCCACCCCATTGCCCAGTTTCTCGCGATATTGTTTTCCTTGACGTTTCTCGCGCTGGAGAAAGACCTGTACCATTCGCTTGACTTCCCAACGTGATGAGCCGAGCAACCTTTCGGTTTCCCTACTTAGCCCCTCGGCTCTGGGTATTTTTGGATACATTGCTGCATCGCTGGAATAGGTCTGGACTCTTTACAATCGCACACTCAACCAATTCCCATTGGCTGACTCCGGCAAAAAAGAGTGCTGGGGCGCTCGCACACCACCCGAAAACCGTTGTTGTTGTTGTTGCGGTTGTCGGGGTTATTGTTGTTGCGAATCGCCGAACGACAGTTCCTAGGATTGTTGTTCCAAGAACCCCCGCGTTTTCCTTGCCTACCCCAGTCTTTATTTTACTAGTCTTGTTCTTCCTCAAATGACCATTGCTGAAAAATACATTGTCGGAGGCGATAGGTATCGCCATGTTTGAGATGGGCTTCCCAACTCTGAAGCCGTTGTTGAATCTGCTGTTGAGTTAAATGCCCTCGTCGGTAATCTCGCTGCATCTGTCGTAAGTACCTCCGTCCACGGCGAAGGTTATCGTTACGCACGCGGATTTGTTTGGGTAGGACTCGAAACCCAACAAAATTCGCTCCTTTTTCCGTGGCAAATATTTGACTTTTGACAGGATGAAGGCGGAGACGTAGACTACTAGCAAGTTTTTCTTCAATGGCTGCTTTAGCTGCAACCAGGAAACTGCGGTCATCGCTAAACAAGGCAAAATCATCAACATAGCGTAAATATTGCTGAGCTTTTAGGGTTTCCTTACACCAATGATCAAATTGGTTGAGATAGACATTGGCAAGAAACTGACTGGTCAGGTTGCCGATGGGTAGCCCTTTACGTCGCGTAATCGGGGTGAGGAGGTCATCCCCTGGATAGTAATTGATAACCGGTTCTTGGGGATTGCTATTGTCAATAATGGTATCGAGCAGCCAGAGGGTCTGAGGACATTTGAGATGTCGTCGTATGATGCTTTTCAGAAGCTCATGGTCGATACTGGGAAAATACTTGTAAATGTCGCACTGTAAGATATAACGATGGCGACGAGTAAACTGGATAAAACGCCGTAAAGCGCGGTGAGTGCCATAGCCTAGACGATTGGCATAGCTATCGTCAATAAAAGACTGTTCGATACGTGGGACAATGACATTACACAGGGCATGATGCACCACTCTGTCACGATAAGGAGCAGCAGAAATCAGGCGAGGTTTAGGATCGTTGATACGGAAGGTGCGATACTCTCCTGGCTGGTAGGTCTGGGTTTGTAGTTCTTGGCGTAGTTGTAGCAGCTCTTCTTCTCGGCGATAATTGAAGGCTAAAACATTCGCTCAGAAGCGTTTTCCTCGTTGAGCGCGACGAGCCGCCAAGCAAAGGTTCTCCCAAGCGAGGATCTCAGACCAAAGGTTCCCGTAGCGTTTCATGAATGTTGTTGCTTAATCCAACTTCCCAAGTCCTTGCCAATTTCTTGCAGTCGTTCGTTGACGTATTCGTGACGCTGGCTGGAAATCATCTGAAAATCATAAAGCATTCGGGTTTGATAGCGCAGGATGTCAAGGTGAATATTGAGTTGTTGCAACTGTTGAGATCTGCCTTGTTTATCGTAACGCGCCTGAATCAGCCCTTCCAGCAGATTATATAGCCGATCAGTTATCCGTTGTCCTAAACCAAAGCGATGAGGCTTTGGGAGTCTTTGGAGAATTGGAACATACCATAAAATTAAATCATAAGTCTTTTGGATAATGGGAAGTTCGTTCAATCTATTTTATCCTGCTGGTAGCATCAGTTTTTGGTTAATGGCGCGACCCGCCTAACGGCGGGAAA
>JAAANX010000144.1 GCA_009909085.1 Cyanobacteria bacterium GSL.Bin1
AAACTGAAGAAGAATTGGAAAATTTTTTAAAGGAAGCCTTTCCGCAGTTACCGCTGGATAAAATCATCTCTGCTGAAGAAATGGCTCGATTTCTTTCCAGTAAGGGAGGACAATTTCCCACCCCTCAATATTGTTCAGGATTGTATAAACTCTTCGGCAAACTGGACAATAATCAAGGGACAGCTGTCATTTTATTGGGAGATGCTGTGCATTGTTTTCCGCCTGATATTGGGCAAGGCGTGAATGCTGCTTTAGAAGATAGCTATATCTTCCACAAAATTTTAGAAGAGACGAATGATCATCTATCGCAAGCACTCCCGCGCTATCAAACGCAACGGGAACCCGATGTTAAAGCCTTAATTCGTCTCGTACAAATCAGCTATCCTTGGCAATATAACCAAGCGCCTTTACGGAAAAAATTATGGGGGATTAACTTTTTCATCCGTTTAGTCTTACATCGTTTATTTCCCTACTTTTTTGATCCGCATTCTTTCTTATTGATTCAAAATCATGAATTTTCTTACTCGGAAATTCTGGAAAAAAGTAACCGAACAACGAGAAGATTGTTCTTACTAGGAGGACTATTTATTGTAGTCTTATCCTTGATTTTTCTCAATTAGAAGCAAGGGCATCAAGTGTAACCTAAATTTTATCAAGTGCAGAAACCGCTGCTTTAATAACATCATAGTAGGGAGGTTGTGTAACATTAATGGGTTGGAGGTGTTGGCGATTTGTCTTCAAGTGTCCTGTGCGTTCTCCCTTCGTTACGATTAGGAGATTCCCTTGCTCATTTTCGATTCTTAATTCATTTAAATGATCCCACAGCCAACAGTGATAAGTCCGTCCTTGGTAATCATAAGTTGTTTCTTGTTGCTGAGTTTGTTGCGGTAAGCGAAAGCCTAATAATTCTAATTCTAGAGTAATTTGACCTTGCCAATGATTTTCTCGTAATTTATAAGCGATATCAACTTGTTTCGGTAACGGAAAATAGTCTCCCCAGCGCCAACCCATTGCCGCTTTTTGGACAGGATTCCCTTCTATTGTTTGACTAAACGTTAATTTGAGATGATTTTTCCCAACAATTTTCTGGTCAATGATGGTAACAGTTTGACTTAAAAAGATGGGTTCTTCATTCCCAATTCCCCAGGGTTGTAAACTATCCACTTGCTGATAAAAGTCAGGGGTTAATTCCGCGAAGGTTGCTGTCGCATCAATTTTAACTAAAGGTTTAAGATACTCTGGTTTTAAACATTGATGAGAAAATTCACTCAACCGTTTCCGAAAAACAGCTAGATTTTGGGTTGCTAAACTAAAACCGCCCGCTGCTTTGTGACCGCCAAATTTTTCCAGTAAATGTTGACAATATACAAGGGAATCAAAGACATGAAACTCAGGAATTCCCCTTGCTGAACCGCGAATTTGACTCTGTTCTTCATCTTCATAAGTACCAATAAAAACAGGAACACCAAAGCGATCAACTAAACGCGAGGCAACAATACCAATCACTCCATGATGCCAATTCGGTTGAACAATGACCATTACGCGATCGCGCAACCAATCAATTTCTCCCGTTTCTAAATAAGCAATGGCTTCTTGTTCAATTTGGGCGCACAGTTCTTGACGTTTCGTATTCACTTGTTCACACTGCATCGCCCGTTCTAATGCAATCCCTGGGTCATCTGTGGTTAAGAGTTCAATGACCGTTTGCGGGTCGCTAATCCGCCCAATCGCGTTGATTCTCGGTCCCAACCGAAAGCCAATATCATCCGGTTTCACGGCTTTTTGCGTATCATTCACCCCACTCACCTGCATCAACGCTTGCACCCCTGGAATTTCTGATTTGGGGAGTTGACGTAAACCGCGTTTCAACCAACGGCGATTCACTCCCACTAACGGGGCTAAATCCGCGATTGTTCCTAATGTAAATAACTCCAAAAGTTGAGCTGTAAATCCTTGAAGTTTCCCCAACTTTTGCGCCGTTGCTACCGCTAAGATATAAGCAACTCCCACCCCAGCTAATCCGCGATAGGGAGAATTTTCTGGTAATAATTTGGGGTTTAAAATCGCATCAGCTGGCGGTAACGTTTCTGGGAGATCATGATGGTCAGTAATAATCACTTGCAACCCTAATTCTACTGCCCGATAAATCGGATCATAAGCAGCAATTCCATTATCAACCGTTAAAATTAAACCCACCCCATTACTGGCACAGTCTTCCACAATGCGAGTATTAATCCCATATCCTTCTTTCATTCGACTCGGAATTAAATAATCCACCTCTGCCCCGAGATGACGTAACGTTCTTAATAAAAGCGCAGTACTAGTCATCCCATCCGCATCATAATCCCCACAAATAATAATTGATTCTTCTTGCGCGATCGCGTCAATAATTAAAGTAATACTTTCCTCTAAATCAGGAAATTCTGTTTGCGGAGAAGGTAATTTTTCTGTTTCCGGATCAACATAAACTTTTGCCGCTTCAGGGTTTAAAATACCGCGATTAATCAATACTTGCGCTAACAGCGGGGATAATCCGGTTGCTGTCATTAAAGGAGTAATTTTTTCTTGATCAAGTTCAATAATTTGCCAGCGTTGTGAGGGAATTTGAGGTTTCAAGGTTGGAATTAATTTAGGTTTTCCAGAAGATTTTAGCAGAAAGTGATTTTATAAGTCTTTATCATAGACAATAAAATCTATAAACCACAAAGACACAAAGGACACAAAGCATGAATCGTAAAGAAGCAGATCGCTTATCAAAAGTTATTATAGGTGCTGCAATCAATGTACATCGAGAATTAGGTCCTGGTCTATTAGAATCAGCTTATGAAGCTTGTTTAAAGTATGAGTTAGAAGAGAAGGGCTTAAGTGTGGAAAGTCAAGTTTCCCAACCGGTTACTTATAAAGGAGTTCAGATTGAATGTGGATACCGCTTAGATCTATTAGTTGAAAACTTAGTAATAATTGAACTGAAAACGGTTGATAATCTACAGCCAATTCATACAGCACAACTCCTAACCTATCTTAAACTACGTCAACTTTGGCTTGGCTTACTGATTAACTTCAATGTTCCGATTCTTAAAAATGGAATTAAACGACTCGTTAACAACTAAACTTTGTGATCTTTGTGTCTTTGTGGTTCATAAAAAAAGGGAGAAATGACTCCTCCCACAAACCTTAACTTATCCTTCGTAATTACTACTTCTAACCTTACCGCGAAACACCACATACTGATAGATGTTATACGCCAACATAATCGGAATTAAAAAGCCAATAAAGGTCAGCATAAACACTAAAGCACTAGGGTCTGCCGCCGCTTCATAAACTGTAATGGAACGGGGAATAATGTAGGGAAAAACAATAACCCCTAAGCCTAAAAACGAGAGCAAGAACACTAAAATTGTCCAAACAAAGGGGGCGCGTTCTTGTTGCTGATTGAGGCTGCGTAGCAGTTGCCAAATAAAGAAGGCGCCCAAAAGGGGAATGGTGGCAAAAATGTAAAGAAAGGGGGGTTCAAACAAGCGCGATCGCGCTTCTTCTAAGAAAATAGGAGTGGTAATGGTAATTAATACCGCACCCACTAACGTGGTAATCGCAGCAATTTTGGCGGTGCGATAGTGAGTTTGCTGCAAGGCCCCTTCTGTTTTCATCACTAAATAGGTTGAACCGCTGAGAACATACCCTTGAATCAAGGTCAGTGTGACTAATACAGACGGTAAACTCAACCAATCCCAAATCCCACCGATGAAATGTCCCGCTTCATCGACATTAATGCTGGTTAAGACTCCCCCTAAGGCAAATCCTTGGCCAACTGTAGCCAGTAAACTCCCTAAGCCAAAGGCAGCATTCCAGAAAAATTTCTGTTCTGAATGTTCCCGAAACTCAAAGGCAACGGCACGGAAAATAAAGCCAAAGACCATCAGCCAAATCGGGATGTATAAGGCGCTTAAAATGGTGCTGTAAGCTAAGGGGTAGGCACCAAAGAGTGCCCCGCCCATTAAGACTAGCCAGGTCTCATTGGCGTCCCAAACGTTACTTAAACTGGTCATCAGTAAGCCACGGCGTTCCTCATTAGAAGAGGTGAGGGATAAAATGCCAACTCCTAAGTCAAACCCATCGAGCATAACGTACAGGAACAGAAATAACGCCAAAATGACGAACCAAACTTGCGGTAAAAAATAGCTAAGGGTTTCCATGATTAACTTTCTACAGGGCGACGATCTGGGGTATGTTCAACGGGAGTGGGCTGTAAGGTTTCTTTGGGAACGGGTAAGTCAAAATTCGGTCCTTGGCGAATAATCCGACTCCCGAAATAGAGTGCCGAAATAAATAGGAGACTATAAACTCCTGTAAAGGCTAACAGTGAGGTGAGAATTTCTGAGGCGGGTAAATTCGATGCAGCATCAACGGTGCGAATTTCCTCATACATTGTCCAGGGTTGTCGCCCGACACAACGCACAATCCAACCGGACTCGATCGCGATATAACCTAGGGGCGCAGAAACCATCCAACCCAGAAGTAGCCACTTTTGATTGGCAATTTGCACCGGTGCGAGTTTCCCTCGCAGCCATTGAATCACGGTAATGCCCATTAATCCGGCTAAGAAGAAACCAATCCCGACCATGATCCGAAATGAGTAGTAAATCAGTCCTACCATTCCCGGACGATCTTCGGGTTTCCATTCTTTTAAGCCTCGGACGGGTTCAGATAAATCTCGTTTTAATTCGAGGATATAGCCTAATCCGTTGGGAATGGAAATTTCCCAGTCATTGCGTTCCGCTTTACTATTGGGAATGGCAACTAAACTCCAATCGGCGGGTTGTCCCCCCGGGGCTGTTTCCCACTGGGCTTCCATTGCTGCCATTTTAGTCGGCTGTTGATGATAAACTTGTTCGCCGCTGAGGTGTCCAATGTAGATTTGTAAAGGGGCAACCGCGATCGCGACCGCAAGAACAATCTTAAAGGATCGGGTAAAGAATTGTTGGTAGCGTTGATTGCGATTTAAGATATACCACGCACTAATCCCGCCAATGACAAATAAAGAGGTCTCCAAAGTGGCAAAGAACATATGCAGCACACTATTGACCATAAAGGGATTAAAAATCGCTTGGAAGTAATCGGTCACGACAAACTTGCCATCCACCAATTC
>JAAANX010000145.1 GCA_009909085.1 Cyanobacteria bacterium GSL.Bin1
TGGGCAACTGGCTCAGTTCTTCCGCCTTGGGGAACGAGTGCTCTTGGCTCATCATCATGGCTTCAGCTTAACCCTTTTTTGACTCCTGTCAACCCTTATCCCTGAATCCTTACGCTGACTTTAATAATTTTGGGGTCAGATTACAGCAAGAAATCAGCGATCACGCTCAGTTAAATTTTAGTTCATTTTACTTATCTAAAATTGCAGGCGTTCCTGGGGGAGTTCCCATTGCTGATCCGGTATTTGGTCAGGGCTATTTTAATGATTTAACTGATAATAATAGCAAGTTTACCGACCAAGTCTTAAGCGATTTATCTCTGAACGTTGACTTAGGAGAAGGAGATGATTCTCGTTTAACCGCACGAGTTTTTCTAGATTTTTTGAACACTCGTTTTGATAATCGAACAGAAGAGATAGAAAGCCTTTCTTTTTCTAATCCAGGAGAGTTAGAAATTACCGAAGAAACTCAGCAACGGTTTGATACTGAGCAGCGATCGCTGGGGTTTCAAATTCAACATAATTGGGATTTTGCTCCGAATCAAAACATCGTTTATGGCTTTGATTATCGCAATACCAGTGTCGAAAATTTTACCCAAAATCTTGAAACTGATGAGGTTAGAACTAACTTTGATGATGAGATTAGTCAAGGGGCATTATTCGCACAATATTCCATTGAACCTTTATCAGATTGGAAAATTGTTTTAGGCTTACGACAAGAATTTAGTAGCTTAGTTAATGGTTCAGTCACCTCTCCTAGTGTAGGAACAAAAGTGCAGTTTTCCGATTCTACTATCCTCAGAGCCAATTACATTCGTAACTTTAGACTTCCCACACTTCGTAACTTGTTTAGTGTCAGTCCTAGATCGATTGGAAACCCTGATTTAGAACCAGAAAGAGGCAATAGTTTTGATATTGGAATTGATCAAGCAATTGGCGATTTTGCCTTAATTCGACTGACTTATTTTAATAATACCATTTCCGATCTCATTGCATTTAAGCGCATTAATCCGCCCCAAAATGGTATTAGTGGAATCTATCAAAACTTAGGAAAAGTTCGGACACAAGGAATCGAAGCATCATTAGATATGGAACCGGTTAATAATGTTTTTATGTCTGTTGGTTATACTCTCAATGATCCTGAAATTCTTGAGAGTACCAACCCTGACGAAGAAGGGAATGAACTTCGCTTTGCAGGAGCAAATAAATTAAATCTAAAACTCTTCTATCAGAATACTTATGGCTGGTATGCTGGAATTTTAATGAACTCTTTGGGCAGTTATCCCACTAATAACACCAATACCGAATTCTTGTCTGGATATACCACTTTTGATCTACGTTTACAAGCCCCCATATCACCAACTTTAAAGGTCAATGCAGGGGTGCAAAATATCTTTGATCAACGGTTTGAATTATTCTCAGGTTTTCCGAATAACGGACGCACCGTTAATGTCGGGTTAGACTATCGTTTTTAAATCAAATATTTGTCGTTCAAGGTAAAAACCATGACTGAATTTCAACGCTGGGTCACACCCAAAAATCAAATTACAACCGAAAAAACTGCAACGGGTTCAATCATTGAATATGAAGAATTTTCCACAAATATTGATGTCATCGGACCGTTACTTTATACGCTTCTCCATGATAACTGGGAGCAAGTTCAAATTGGACATATTGTACAAGGGAGTGTCTTGGAATTAGAGTTTACCGAAGCCCCAAGCATCTTTACCCTATATGATGGTTATCTTACTGTTGTCACCAAAGGATGGCACATTCATCTCTGTGTGGAAGATCATTGGGGCGGTCCCCATAACCGAACCCCAGATGAGTTACGCGAACGTCGAAAAATTAGCCGTGCTGCCTTTTATCGGCGGTTGAATCCTCAAGGAAAACCGAGAACATGGGGGCTTCAATTTTGGAATGGGGCTGGAGAACAAATGATGACGCTGTTTCTCCCGAATCCCTATCTCGGTGAAGATGATAATCTCCTTCCTGAAAACAAAGCAAAATTAGAAAAACTCTCTCTCTATCAGGAGTTACGAGAAATTTATGTCACAGGAGAAACCCCCATTCCCTTTACTGAAAATCCTTTGAACCCCCCCTATTTAGCCGTCTGTCGTTCCAGTCGCTGTAATGGATCACAGGATTGGGAACTCACCTTTAACGCACTAAAAGAAGCTGTCGCTGAAGCTAATTTAGAGATACCAGTACAAACTGCAGGCTGTTTACAAGTGTGCAAAATGGGACCAGTGGTTTTTAATTCTGAATGTCGTCAGTGGTTTACCCGCGTTACCCCAGAAGTCGCCAAACGAATTGTTAACAGTATCGCAGGAGAAACAGAAGATTTAAGCAAACACCGCTATCCCTTACAACAGTGACCAGTGGACAGTGACCAGTTATCAGTGACTGGTGGATAAAGAATATGGTCATTCCAATTAATTTCCGTAGTGCGACCGTCTCGGTCGCTGCTAGGGAGCGAGACGCTCCCACTCCAGTTAATCGAATGGTTTTTATTTGGCATCACTATAACCAATGACTAATGACTAATGACTAATGACTAACCTCCGATATCACTTTTCCTTCCTAGCAGGAGGACTCTTTTTCCTCCTGGTTGGATGCAATCCAACGCCAACCGAATCATCTCTTACCCCGAATCAGGAGAGGGAAGAATGTGTTGCAGAATATGACCCAAACCGAGACTATTTTCCCGATAAAACTAACTTAGATTATGCGGAAGGATTTGCCGTTGAATACTTCAATCACTATAAAGTCGTTTCTGTGCTGAATCCTTGGCGCAATGCAGAAGTGACCTTTCAGTATGTTCTCGTCCAGTGTGGCACACCGATTCCCTCTGGCTTTGAAGAAGCGCAAGTGGTGGAAGTTCCCGTTGAGAGTGTGATGAGTCTCTCGACCACGAATCTTCCCCATTTAGAAAAGCTAGGAATGCTCGATCACGTGATTGCGGTCGGTCGTCCCCAGCTTGTCAATACTCCTGCTGTGCGTGAGAAAATTGAACAAGGGGAAATGCCAGGAGTGAGAAAGGGATCGAGTTTGAACTTTGAATTGCTACTCAGTCTTGATCCTGATTTAGTGATGACCTTTGGCACTGGAAACTCACAGTTTGATACCTTTCCCAAACTGATGGAACTAGGGATTCCCACAGGAATTATCGCTGAATATATGGAGTCTTCTCCACTCGGACGAGCAGAATGGATTAAGTTTACCGCATTGTTTTTTAATCGGGAAGGGAAAGCAGAATCCGTATTTACAGATATTGCGACGCGGTACGAAAAGAGGAGGAAAATCGCGCAAAATGTGTCAAATCGTCCCACTGTCTTGACAGGATTTAATCGCAGTGGGACATGGCATATTTCAGGAGGAAACAGCTATGTGGCGCAATATTTAGCAGATGCTGGAGCAAATTATCTCTGGTCAGAAAATAAATCCGCAGGGAGTGTGCCCCTTGATTTTGAAGCAGTGTATGCAAAGGGGAGACGTGCTGATTATTGGCTTCATGTCAGTCAAGATTGGAAGGGTTTAGAAGATGTCATTGCACAAGACCAACGTTATGCGAAATTTCAGGCAATTCAACAAAACCAAGTTTATAACAATGATGCTCGTCTCAATGCTGCAGGAGGAAACGATTATTGGGAAAGCGGAATGGTTAATCCTGATGTTGTCCTCGCAGACTTAATTAAAATTCTACATCCTGAACTGCTTCCTGAACACGAACTCGTTTACTATCGCCAACTGGAGTAATTTTATGACGATTTCGATCGCGCAAATTACAGACACCCATCTCCTCGACTTTGCAGAAGACGAACTGCGGGGGGTAAAGACATGGCATTCCCTAAAAGCCGTGTTAACAGAAGTGGCAAAACAACAGCCCGATCGTTTACTCCTCACAGGGGATTTAGCAGATGTAGGGAATGCAAAAGCCTATCAAAATCTAATCAATTTAGTGAGTCCTCTCAATCTTCCCGCTTCTTGGCTACCTGGAAACCATGATTGTCCTGAAACCATGAAACGCCACTTACATCATCCTTTATTTTGTCCTCCTAAATCGGTCAGTGTCGGGAATTGGCAATTAATTACTCTCAGCACAACTACTGTTTTGGGAGGATACGGCGAAGGGAAATTACCAGAAGCCAGTCTAACTTGGTTGCATTCAGAATTAGAAGCAAAGCGGGATTATTCCACAATGATTGCCCTTCATCAACATCCCGTTAGGATTGGCATTGATTGGCTGGATCAGATGGGTGTGGTTAATAATCAAGCCTTATTAGAAATCATCGATCAGTTTCCGCAAGTAAAAATTGTTCTATTCGGACATATTCATCACGCCTTCCATCACCACCGCAACGGCGTTGATTATTATGGCTGTCCTTCCACTTGTACTCAAGTGGTTTCTGATAACACCGTTGATCCGAGCTTACATCAACCTGGGTTTCGACTGTTGCATCTTTATCCCAACGGCGACCATGAAACGGCGATTTATCGTGTTGCAAACGTGCTTTCAAGAAGGTAAACACTGTGACAACACAAAGACTTTCAACTCATAAAACCAAGACTCGCTGGAAAAAGACAGTTCAGCAACTCCGTTCATTAGGATTAATGGGGTTACTCTTCCTTCTCCTCACTGCTTCTGTTATTCTCAGTTTAGCCCTCGGATCAGTGGAGATTCCAGTACAAGAAGTAGTCAAGATTCTGTTTGCTGGGGAGACAACCCAAGCAACTTGGCAAGAGATTATTTTCCAATTTCGCTTACCGAAAGCCCTCACTGGGGCATTTGCTGGTGGAGGATTAGCGGTCAGTGGTTTCCTGATTCAAACGCTATTCCGTAATCCTTTGGCGGGTCCTTCTCTGCTGGGAATTAATGCGGGGGCGAGTCTTGGGGTTGCTGTGGTTGTCTTAACTCTAGGAACAACTGGTTCTTCTACTCTCTTAGCGGGATTAGGCTTTACTGAAGACATTGGGATTGTCATGGCAGCGAGTTTAGGCGCAGCAGCAGCAATGGGACTGGTGATGATTGTTGCGCAACGAGTGCGGAGTAACCTCGCGCTGCTGATTTTTGGCTTGATGTTTGGTTACACTACAACGGCTTTAGTGACCATTCTCTTGCACTTTAGCTTAGTGGAACGATTACAGGCTTATCTCAGTTGGACATTTGGCAGTTTTAGCGGTGTCACTTGGACGCAGATGCAAGTTTTTATTCCTGTGCTGTTACTGGGTTTAGTCATTGCCCAAAGTCTAGCCAGTCCGCTTAATCTCTTGTTATTAGGAGAAGAACACGCCCTTAGTCTGGGGTTAGCGGTGCGTCCCACTCGCGCTTTAATTATTATTAGTGTTGCGCTTTTGGCAGGAACTGTCACTGCGTTTTGTGGCCCGATCGCGTTTTTAGGCATTGCCGTTCCCCATTTGTGTCGCAGTTTGTTTCAAACCTTAGATCACCAGTTATTAATTCCAGCAAATGCCCTGATGGGAGCGACTTTAGCCCTCTTTGCCGATTCGATCGCGCAAATGCCAGGTCAGGATGTTGTCTTACCCTTAAATGCTGTTACTGCCTTACTGGGCGCACCGATCATTACTTGGTTAATTTTGCGACGACAACGACGTTGAGCTTGCCATAATCTTCAAACTGTGTTAATATTGCTCGCATTGGTAGAAATTGGTTTCAACAGAGACCACCTGTTGAAGGAAACGGGGAAAGTTCGGTGCAAATCCGACGCTGTCCCGCAGCTGTGATGGAGCATCTATTGTTTCTCAGTCAGAACGCCCGCCAGTTCAAATAACAACCAATGTTGCTCATTTTCATCTACGAGGTTTTAGATGATGCTTAACTTACGATATTTTCTTTCCAAGGGAAGTCAGTTCAGATTAGGCTTCAGTGCGGAAGCAATCTGTTTTGATACTTACAAATTCTTGCTATCTTTGATGGCGTTTCCACTTCAATGGTGCTGGTCTGAATCAGAAAAGTTGCCTCATGGCGATGGGAACCGCTTACTATTCGATTTCCCAACCTAAGCATTAAGAATTGTCCAAACTAAATAGAAATTATTAGCAGCAGCGAGTATGACTCATTGCTTTGTTGAATAGAAGTTTGAATGAGGAATTCTTCGCCTCATTTAACTTCACAACAGCACAGTGAAAGTAACTCTTGCCTTATGTTGCAGTTCTGTTGCTAAAGATTTTCATCTTTACCCACTCCGTAGCGATCGCGCTTTGGCAAACACTCGACACTCCCTGTATTCACTCCAACTAAGGAGGAAACCTTTGAAAATTGCAAATCAAAACTGGCAGTCCTATTTTTGCTGCTGGCAAAATCACTTAATTCATCAAAATCTTTTCCTGATTGGACATACTGCTTGGCAAGGGTATCTGGAAGCGGGTGCAGGCGTTGTGGTTTGTGATGTAACTGAAACCATTTCCCCTGCAATGGATTGGAAAACTGATTCGGTTGCGTTCAATCTCAACTATATTCCTGCACGAGACGTAACCGCCTATTGCCAAATTATCGCGCTGCCAAAAGACGCAATGACTGTTTTAGAAAGCGCAATTGAAGAGTACAACCCCACTCAGGAAATCATTCTCTTACTCACGGGTAATGGTGAACTAGATGTGAACTGGCTACAAAACCTCAGAGTTGCCCCTGCTGCTTGTTATGAACAGGTGCAGCGACGTTGGGCAGAATTTCAACCACAAGCTAACAATTAACCCTATCCTATGGCAAACCCCGTCTGCAATCAAGACAAAACTGATCACACTCGACCACCGCGCCTGCGTTGGGAACTGGTTTTAGTTGTTGTCATCATTCATTTAGGCGCATTATTAGCCGTCTTTCCCAGTAACGTTACTCTCTCTGCTGTGGGAGTCGCGATTTTCCTCCACTGCATAACAATTGGTTTGGGAATTTCTCTCGGCTATCATCGCCTGGCTTCCCATCGCAGCTTTAAAGTCCCTAAAGCACTAGAATACTTTTTCATCTTCTGCGGGACGCTAGCGGGTCAAGGGGGTGTTAAAGGTTGGGTAGGGTATCATCGGATGCACCATCTCTATACGGACTCCCCCCAAGATCCTCATGATTCGACCCAAGGCTTTTGTTGGAGTCATATCAATTGGGTCTTACATGAGGTTCCAAGTCAGGGGAAATTGGCTCACTTTACCAAAGATATCGCCAACGATCCATTTTACGAGTTTTGTCATCAACATTATCTGATCTTGCAGATTGCCCTTGCTGCCTTACTTTACGGGTTAGGGGGGATGCCATTTCTCATCTGGGGAACGTTTGTCCGCCTGTTCGTTGGCTTTCATACGACGTTTTTTGTCAATAGTGCCTGTCATCTGTTCGGCTATCGCAATTTTGATCTCAGCGATCGTTCTACAAATTGTTGGTGGGTCGCACTCTTGAGTTTTGGTGAAGGATGGCATAACAACCATCATGCGGTTCAGTCGTCCGCTCAATTCTCGTGCAAGGCGTGGGAAATTGATTTGGTTTGGCAGATGATCCGAATTATGGAATGGCTAGGGATCGCCAAAAATGTCCGCAGAATGGCAAGTTCAAAACAGTGACCGATCATTATTGGTCAATCGCATCACCTGGAAAGAAACATTACTTCAATGAAGGAGACTTCAATCATGACGATTCAAACTCAAACTCTCGGTTATCCTCGCATTGGGAAAAAACGCGAGTTGAAAAAAGCATTAGAAGCCTATTGGAAAGGTGAATCCAATGCAGAAACTCTGCTCAAGGCAGCCCGTGAAGTAGAAACAAATAACTGGAAAGCGCAGTTAAATGCTGGTATTGACCGCATTGGTGTAGGGAATGCAACTCTTGATGAAGCTGCGGATTTAGAAACAGCTGGGGCGAAAATGATTCAGATGGACGAACCTGCATTGCGGGAAGGATTACCCCTTAAACCAGAACGTTGGAACAGTTATCTCTCCTGAGCGGTGGATGCTTTCCATTTAGCCACTACCTTTGCTAAACCAGAAACCCAAATTCACACCCATATGTGTTACTCCGAATTTGGCCACATTATTGAGCATATTGAACGCTTGGATACCGATGTGCTTTCCATTGAAAACAGTCGCAGTAATAACGAAACCCTGTTTTGTTTGAAATTACAGGCTCAGTCTTTCCCAATGACTAATGACTAATGACTAATAACCAACAACAAGATTTAATTGCCAAAAATTTAATGATCATCGGCTATAATGCCTGGGCTGGATACCTCAGCAGCGATCGCGGTGCGCTAATTTGTAGCACCAATAACCCTGCCGTTAGTATGACTGGAGAAACGTTTAACTGTCATTATGTGACTCGCTCTAATCTCACTCCTTTGCTCAATGCTTGGCTGGGTGTTCCTGATACGACAATGTTACAGCGTCACTTTACAAACAATCATATCTTAGAAGCAGTGGATGTTTATAATCCGAAAACAGAAATTGTCTTGCTACTGGAATCAGAGGCTCAAGTAAATTTCTTTTACTTAAAAAATCTCCCCGTGACTCCCCATAGCTGTTACGAAGCCATTTGTAAACAATGGCAAGAGTTTCCCCCTTCTTCTCCGATTTCAAGTGCTAATCACCGTGCATGAGACTTTCACGCTCACACGGCTACTAGCAAAGGTTGCCTCTGTCATAGGCATCTCCCTGAAGGGAAACTTGACCCTTTGACTTTCGTCCCTATATAGCAGTACGCAATCAGGTTAGGACGTTTGATGTGGCTGGGAGTGCGACCGTCTCGGTCGCTACTTTTCTCATGATGTCCTAACCGAAACCCGTAGCGCTATATCCATTCAAAGAAGGGTGGAAAATCGGTTTCAAGTTAACCCATCAAGAACTTGCTGAGGCGCATTGGGAGTTCCCGCGTGACGGTCACTAGCCTTTTGAGAAGGCTAAAGCAACAAGGAGTAATTGAGCGTTTTGGTCGGAATTCTATTGTCGGTGCCAGTGGGCTTCTCCGTTCCGCTGATCCACTACGACCACCCCTACCCTTGCTAGCTGATCGCGGATTTGATCAGCAGTGGCAAAGTCTCGGGCTTGTCGGGCAACTTGACGTTCCTGAATTAGGCGGCTTACCGTCACGTCATCTAGAGGCTGATTAGTCTGCATATTATCCTCTGGTGAAGTCTCTAGACCCAGAACTTGGGCTAGATGCACTAGAGTCTGCCACTGCTGACGGAGTTGAGTTGGATTCACTTCGGTGTGACCGGCATGGATCAGACGATTGCTCTCCCTCTGGAGAGTCTTAGCTAGATCAAACATCACCGCCAGCGCTACGGGAGTATTCAGATCATCATTCATTGCAGTTTGGAACTGTTCCACTTTCGTCGCATCCAGATTGGGCTGAACAGTAGTGGACCAGCCTAGTTGAGAGCCGTAGTGGTAGCCAAAGTTAAGCCCAGCGCGGAGGGTCTGCCAACTGCTGGAAGCTGCTGTCATCGCATCTTTGGAAAAATCAAGGGACTTACGGTAGTGCCCTTGCAGTATAAACAGTCGCACTGCCATTGGGTCTATCGACTGTGGGAACTCAGCCCACTGTCCTGTCAGCAGGTTGCGGATGGTAGTAAAATTACCTAGGGATTTCGACATTTTTTCCCCGTTCACCGTCACCATGCCATTGTGTAGCCAGTAGTGGGCTAGGGGCTTGCCGTTGACAGCTTGAGACTGGGCAATCTCATTTTCGTGGTGGGGAAACACGAGATCGCCTCCCCCACCGTGAATATCGATAGTCGTCCCCAGTCGCGCCCGAATCATCGCCGAACATTCGATGTGCCAGCCCGGTCGCCCCTGTCCCCAGGGCGAGTCCCAAGCTGGTTCATCGGGTTTAGCCCCCTTCCACAGGGTAAAGTCAATTGGGTCGGCTTTGGCGGTAGCAGCTAGATCGCGATTGCTGGTTCCAGTGTGTATCGTTTCCAATGAGCGACCCGAGAGCTTGCCATAATCTTCAAACTGCCTCACTCGATAATACACATCACCACCCGTAGCATAGGCATAGCCTTTAGCTTCGAGCTTACTAATTAGCTCGTGAATTGCCCCGATATGCTCGGTCACTCGGGGATATTCGTCGGCATCAAGCACATTAAGATGACGCATATCCTGAAAATAACGCTGAATGTAGCGCTCAGATATCGCTGCCATAGTAGTTCCTTCAGTCTTGGCTCGGTTGAGAATTTTGTCATCAATATCAGTAAAGTTCTGCACATAATGTACGCTGTAGCCCAGCCACTGCAAGTACCGTCGCAGCACATCCCACCCTACATAAGACCGAGCATGACCCAGATGGCAATCATCATAAACCGTCACTCCGCAACAGTACATGGTCACTTGACCACGAGTAATAGGGAGAAAGGGTTGCTGACGCTTGGTGAGGGTATTGTAGAGATTGAGAGACATGAACAAAACTTGATAATGATTATCATTCTTATTTTAACACGGGGTAATTTCTAAATATTCTTGCAGAACGTCTAACGAATGATGACCCGAGATCTTTTGAACGACTCGCAATGGAATTCCGGCATTACTCATTTCAACAAACCTAATTCCAACTTTTCAGTTTTTATAATCAAGATGAACAGCTATAGTGCGACACGCCACCAACATCAGAAAACGCGCTAGGTCTTAGACGATAGTATTTATTTTCTACTTCTTGTGATTGCTCATCATAGGGATAGCTGAGTACTTCTTGCAACTCTTTAATTAAAGTGTAGTCACCCTGCATGGCTTGTTGGTAGGCGGGAACAATCAACCACTCTCGCCATGTATATTTTGGGTTAGTCTGTTTCATCTTTTTTGATATCTCAGCCAAATTGCCGTCGTTAATGACGAGGTCACGCCAGCTTTTTAGCCAGGATTGCCACTGTTCATCAAGTTGCTGTGAAGTTTCAACATAGAAGCTCTTTTTCAATGCTGAGACATCGTCTGGTATATGAGACAACTCGCGGAAGAAAATGGTGTAATCCACATCTGAGTGGGTCATTAACTGCATTAATGTCTTAAATAGCTCCGGATTAAATTCAGTCAAGCCAAGTTTAGCTGCCCACATGTTTTGAATTTGTGTTTGCATGGCTTCTGCAAAGCCACGACCGACTTGGTCAAACTGTTCTAACGCTTCAGCATCTTCTGTCAGTAACGGTCTCACCGCTTTCCAAAACATATAATAGTTTGTTTCTGCGGCCCTTGGCTGATTGATGAATGCAAAGTGTTTGCCGCCGCCAGTCCAAGGTTGAAACCAAGGGTCAAAAATTTCACAAAACCCAAAAGGCCCATAGTCTAGGGTAAAGCCACCAGCGGCGCAGTTATCACTATTAAAATTACCCTGGCAATAACCAACACGTAGCCAATTAGCCACCAGTGAAGTAAAACGCTGGCGAAATAGCTTAGCCAACTCAACCAATTGCTCTGCAAAACCAAGGCTTTGATTAATGTCGCTTTTGTATTCTCGCTCAATTAAATGCGACACTATCATCCTCAACTCTTCTAATGCTTTTGGATGAGCATTGCTGCGAGTGCGGCGGGCAAATAACTCTAGCTGACCAACGCGCAAAAAGGAGGGTGCAACGCGAGTTGAAATGGCCACAGGCTCGTCCATCAAAATATCAGGGTTAATGGAGTAGGAGTCTTGAGAATACCAAGGCCGGGTCACGGTCTCAGATTGAGAAACATATAGTGTCAAAGAGCGCGATGTTGGAACACCTAAAGCCTGCATATAGTCTTGCGCTAGAAACTCACGCACACTTGAACGTAGGACGGCGCGCCCGTCGCCACCACGGCAATAAGGCGTTGGGCCACCCCCTTTCAATTGCATTTCCCAGCGCTGACCATTGATGATTCCTTCAAATACAGATATCGCCCGACCATCGCCATAACCATTACCCGTAGCAAATGGACACTGTTGGGTATATTCGGTGCCATAAATCGACAGGGCATAGCCAGTTGCCCAGCCAACTGGTCGCATCGGCTCACTCGCAGCAGAGAGATCACCCGAAAATAACTGCCGAAATTGTTTATTAAACGCCAGCTCGTCGCTCAACCCAAGTTCTTCAAAGAAAGTGCTGCTATGGGCTACATATTGCGGTTCTGCAAGCGGCGTGGGTGTCACCGGTACAAAATGACCCGAAAAAACCTGGCGGGCCTGGTGATCATCACCATCGACCGTGGCATTAGGGTCGGCATTTAAGGTGTCCATCAGAGAGTAATTCGCCAATTGCACAAACTCATCAAATGTCGTTACGCAAGGTTCAGCAGAGAGTTTAGATGGATATGACATTGTTGTTAGCACCCGTATTGTCGGGAAAGATTCAGTTTAATTGAGGAGGTTATAGAGATTATTTATAGAGGCTAGCATATTCAATGTAGAACTCATCGGCTCTCTCGCAAGCGACCCCGGCGCCGCGAGCTTGGTGGTGCGACACAGGTTCGGCATGGGCTGCTTCGTGTTCATGCTCATCGCTCGTGTGCTCGTGCTCACGGATTTGGCCCTCTTGCCGAGCGATCTGCGCTTCGTGAGCGGCACTATATGACACTATGATTATTTAATCGTTGCCATACACCACCCTTTTTATAGAGAGTCGCCGCAAAACCAAGCGTCTTTAGACCTTGGATATAAGGTGAGGATGAGTTGAGGGATTCGATATCCCGTAGGACAAAGTCCGTGCGAAGCAAACGAACAAACTCAATTCGTTTGTGATATAATTATACCATACCATAACAACTTTGATAAATGTTGAAAGCGTATAAATACAGAATCTATCCAAATCAAGAGCAACAAGTCTTGCTTGCCAAGTCTTTTGGCTCTTGTCGATTCTTTTTTAATTACGCACTCAATTTAACATCTCAAACTTACAAAGAAACGGGAAAAGGATTAAGTCGAAATGAAATCATTAATCTTCTCCCCGCGCTAAAGAAAGAATATGAGTGGTTGAAAGAACCTCCTTCACAGGCTCTTCAACAAGTCGCTCTTAATTTGTCAAGTGCCTTTCTCAACTTCTTTGAAGGTCGAGGAAGGTATCCTCGGTTTAAGAAAAAACAGAATCGTCAATCAATCCGACTTCCTCAAGGTTGTAAGTTAGAGGATGACTATATTAGACTTCCCAAAATTGGAAAAGTTTTCTGTAAAATTTCTCGTCAACCAACAGGAAAGTTAAAATCTGTAACTGTTTCTCAAACTCCATCAGGTCAGTATTACGCTAGTTGCTTGTTTGACAATGGTGCAGAGAATCCAAAACCAAGTATTGAAGGAAAAGTAGTTGGAATTGATTTGGGAATTTCTGATTTTGCTATTACCAGCGATGGCTCTAAACATGGTAGTCCTAGTTACTATCGTAAGCACGAGCAAAAACTAAGTAAAAAACAGAAAGAACTAAGTCGTAAACAGAAAGGTTCTAATAACCGCAGAAAGGCACGAGTCAAAGTAGCTAGAGTCCACGAGAAAATAACAAGATGCCGTGAAGATTTCCTCCACAAACTAAGCCGTAATTTAGTTGACGATAACCAAGTCTGCGTGGTAGAAAATTTAGCGGTTAAAAACATGGTTAAAAACCCTAAACTAGCTAAATCAATTAGCGATGCTGGTTGGGGGCAATTTCTAACCATGCTCAAATATAAGTGCGAGTGGGAAGGGAAAACCTATGTCGAGGTTGACCGTTTCTTCCCTAGCTCTAAAACTTGTCATCACTGCTTGCATCAAGTGGACTCACTACCTCTGGAAATTAGACATTGGGAATGTCCAAGCTGCGGAACTCAACACAACAGGGATATTAACGCAGCGAAAAACATTCGAGATGAAGGATTACGGATTTTGGCGGTGGGGCGCATCGCTACAGCTTCTGGACAGAGAGTAAGACCAGCTAAAGGCACTGCTTTTAGTGGCATCGCTGGATGAAGGAAGAATCCCACGTGCTTTCAGCCGTGGGAGTCGTCAAGCTAAATTGCCCCAAATCGCAGGTTCGCTACTTTAGGACTAACAACTAGCTATTTGGAGGCCGTAGCACGAAGTTTTACTGCGGTCTCGACCATGTTGGTGAGCGAAGGCTTCACTTCCGACCATTGACGGGTCTTGAGGCCACAATCTGGGTTGACCCAGAGGTTCTTACGGAGGATCACGGCTTCCGCTTTTGACATGAGGTTACTCATTTCATCGGTGGCAGGGATCCGTGGTGAGTGGATATCATAGACCCCTGGACCAATCTCATTGGGATACTTGAAGTCCACAAAGGCATCGAGCAACTCCATATTTGAGCGCGAGGTTTCAATCGTGATGACATCGGCATCCAGAGCGGCGATGGAGTCAATAATGTCGTTGAACTCGGAGTAGCACATGTGAGTGTGGATCTGGGTATCATCCTTCACGCCACAGGCACTGAGGTGAAAACCCTTCACCGCCCAGTCGAGATAGTGATCCCACTCGCTCCGGCGTAGGGGCAGACCTTCGCGGAAGGCTGGTTCATCGATCTGGATGGCGGCGATTCCGGCGGATTCGAGGTCCACTACTTCATCGCGAATGGCCAGGGCGATCTGATGGGCGGTGACAGAGCGCGGCTGGTCGTCGCGCACGAAGCTCCACTGGAGGATCGTAACTGGGCCGGTGAGCATCCCCTTCATCGGGCGATCGGTCAGGGATTGGGCATACTCAGACCAGTAAACCGTCATGGGCTTGGAACGGCTGACATCGCCAAAAACAATCGGCGGCTTCACGTAGCGAGTACCAAAGCTCTGCACCCAGCCGTTGCTGGTAAAGGCAAAGCCTTCGAGATTTTCGCCAAAGTATTCCACCATGTCATTGCGCTCGAACTCGCCGTGAACGGGCATATCGACTCCGATCTCGTCCTGGAAAGCAACGCATTTGGCAATTTCTTCCTTCAGGAACTTGTCATAGTCCGCATCGCTGAGCTTCCCTTTTTTCCACTGGGCGCGTGCTTGGCGTACTTCTTTGGTCTGCGGGAACGAGCCGATGGTTGTGGTCGGGAATTCTGGCAGATTCAGCTTGGCTCGCTGCTTGGGTTGGCGTTCGGCAAAGACCGAGGCGCGATCGAAATCGCTGGGCTTAACTTCAGCAAGGCGCTTTTGCACGGCATCATTGTGGATACGCTTGCTGGACTTCCGGGATGCAGCGGCGGCACGGTTGGCTTCAAGGGCCTCCGCACTGCCAACCTCATCGAGAAGCTGCCGGAGTTCGGTGACTTCCGTGAGTTTTTCGTCGGCAAAAGCCAGCCAATTTTTTAGCTCGTCATCGAGCTTTCGTTCGTTTTGCAGGGTAACGGGCGAATGCAGAAGTGAGCAGCTAGGTGCGACCCAGAGCCGATCCGCACCAACAGCGGCCTTGGCCTTCTGCAAAACGTTTAGTGAAGCATCGTAATCATTTTTCCAGATATTGCGGCCTTCGACGATGCCTGCAGAGAGAATTTTGTTTTGTGGGAAGGTTGCCAGAACAGTGTCGAGATCTTCCGAACCCCGCACGAAGTCAAAGTGCAAGGCATCAACGGGCAGCGCCAGGTAGTCGTCAAGATTATCTCTCACGCCACCGAAATAGGTGGTGACGAGCAACTTCGCTGAGCCTTTGGCCTTGGAGAGGCCATCATATGCCGCCTTCAAAGCATCACGCTGGCGATCGCTCAGATCGGTGGAAACAATCGGTTCGTCAAGCTGTATCCACTCCGCCCCTGAGGCTGCAAGCTTACCGATAATCTCTTCATAGACGGAGACAAGGTTATCGAGGAGGGTCAACGGCTCAAAGTCCGGGTTTTTAGAATCCTGCACCTTGCCTAGGGAGAGATAAGTTACGGGGCCGACAAGCACCGGCTTCGGGTTAATCCCCAGCGCCTTGGCTTCCGCAAATTCATCGAAGACTTTGGTATTGCTAAGAGAAAACGTTGTGTCCGCCCGAAACTCAGGCACAATGAAGTGGTAGTTCGTGTCGAACCATTTTGTCATCTCACTGGCGAACGTGGAAACCTTGCCCGTTTGGCAGTCCTTCTCGTCTTCAACCAAAGAAGCACCGCCCTGGGTACCACGAGCGATGGTGAAAGCGGTGTTAATATCCGTCTGCCCGCCTTGCCATTGGAAGCGCGGCGGCACATTGCCAAGCAGGCAGCTCATGTCGAGCACTTGGTCGTAAAAGGAGAAGTCGTTGACCGGGATGAGATCGATGCCGGCAGCCTGTTGCTTCTTCCAGTTGGTTTCACGCAAAGTCTTCCCTGTAGCGAGCAGCTCGGAAAGAGGCAGGTCGCCTTTCCAGTAGGCTTCCGTCGCCTTTTTCAATTCACGCTTGGCTCCGATGCGAGGGTATCCCAGCGAATGTGTTTTGATTGTGGTCTTATTACCTTTACTCATAGAACTTAGCTCCGATGTGAGGGTATTCCAGCAAATTTGTTTTGCTGTTTTCTTTGTTGCTTATGGGCATAAAAATTACGATACCAGTCTTGACCGATGAATAAAAATGGTATTTACTCATAGAATAATGAGTGAAATTCATGGAAAGCTAATGACATTTCTCGAACGCAGCCACTTAGAGATCATCCGCGCAGTTGAACTGCATGGGACTATGACCGCCGCCGCAAATGCGCTACACCTGACACAATCAGCACTGAGCCACAGCATGGGTAAGCTGGAAGATCAGATGGGGGTGAAGCTTTGGCATCGGAAAGGACGCAGCCTTCGCCCCACCGAGGCGGGGAAGTATTTGCTGACCACTGCCAACCGCCTGATTCCCCAGTTCGTCCACACAGAAGAACGATTAGGACAGTTCGCTCGTGGTGAGCGGGGAACATTACGAATTGGTATGGAGTGCTACCCCTGCTATCAGTGGCTACAGAAAATCATCGCCCCCTACTTGCGCGCCTGGCCGTTGGTGGATTTTGAGGTCAAACAGGAGTTCCAATTTGGCGCAATTGGTGCGCTCTTCGCCCATGAGATTGATATGCTGGTAACACCCGATCCGCTGCGAAAAAATTTATTGCACTTTGAGCCGGTCTTTAACTACGAGCAGGTTCTAGTAGTTCCTTCAGATCACCCGCTTAAAGACAAGGCTCACGTCATCCCCAGGCAGCTTGGCGAGGAAGTGCTTTTCACCTATCCAGTTTCCCAAGATCGCCTTGATATCTACACCCGCTTCCTCACTCCGGCAGGCAGGACGGTCAGAAAGCAGAAAGTGGTCGAGAGCACGGACATGATGTTTCAAATGGTCGCCTGCGGACGCGGGGTGGCGGCTCTGCCACGATGGCTAGTCGAGGAATTCTCTGAAAAATATCCTGTGTGTGCGGTGCGACTGGGTCCCAACGGTGTCCAAAAGCAAATCTTCTTGGGCGTCCGTCGAAGCGATCTCGAAGTTGATTATCTCAATGCATTTATTGAACTGGCTCGTAACTACAGTGAGCCTCCTTCAATAGATCCAGATTGTTGATGAGAAACAGACGGGTAACTAATGGTTGACACAAGGCGGTCTAAATATACGGTTTGTCACGAAGTGCAACTTGACTCTTCTTCACTCCTGCTGACTCTTCATGACAAGTGGCATCTCATTAATTCTTGATGTCGCTTGTCTTCCTTCCCCCAAAATTGCCAGGAGTAATAATCCCTGCTAGACTATGAGAATGATTATCGTTCTTGCTTGCAAACACACAATCTAACCATGAATAGCACAACCAAAGAACCACTCATTCCCAAGCGGGGATTACCTGTAACAATCATCACTGGGTTTTTGGGGAGTGGGAAAACGACACTCCTCAACCACATTTTAAGCAACAATCAGGACTTAAAAGTTGCCGTTCTTGTTAATGAATTTGGCGACATTAACATTGATAGTCACCTTCTCATTTCAATTGATGAAGATATGGTTGAACTGAGTAATGGTTGTATTTGTTGTACGATTAATGATGGGTTAGTGGAAGCAGTATATCGGGTATTAGAACGCAGCGATCGCGTTGATTATCTGATCATTGAAACCACTGGAGTTGCTGATCCCTTACCGATTATTCTGACATTTTTAGGAACAGAATTGCGCGACTTAACTCGTCTTGATTCTGTTATCACTCTAGTGGATGCAGATGCTTTTACCCCAGAACATTTTGATAGTGAAGCAGCATTTAAGCAAATCACTTATGCTGATATTACAATTTTGAATAAAACCGATTTAGCGTCGTCTGAGCACATTCAAACCCTAGAAAGTTATATCTGTAGCGTCAAAGAAGGCGCAAGAATTCTTCATAGCCAAAATGCTGAAGTTCCTCTGCCATTTATTTTAGATGTTGGTTATAACGATCCAAACAATTATGGACATTTAGTTGAAGAAGAGATCGAAGAAACTGAACATGAACATCATCAGAAGCATCAGCACGAACATCATCATCACCATTCTTCCCACTTAGATAATGATGGGTTTGTCTCTATTTCTTTTACCAGCGATCGCCCTTTTTATGTGGAAAAACTAGAAGAATTTTTACAAGAGAACTTATCTAAAGATGTCTTTCGGGCGAAAGGGATTCTGTGGTTTCACGAAAGCGACCTCTGTCATATTTTTCAGTTAAGTGGCCCTCGCTTTGACATACAAGGTGAACCATGGCGCACTACACCGAAAAATGAGCTTATTTTCATTGGGCGTAATCTGAATGCTGATGAAATTCGACAACACTTAAGTGAATGTTTGGTTTCATCATTGGTTTTACAGTAACTGAGCGACAAGGAATATGAATCAAGATTTACTCTGGATCGAGCAATTAAAGTTTAATGAACAGGGATTAATTCCCGCGATCGCGCAAGACGACCAAGATCAAGCTGTTTTAATGATGGCATGGATGAACCGAGAATCCATCCAACGGACTCTCGAAACAGGAGAAGCGCACTACTGGAGTCGCTCTCGTTCAGAACTGTGGCATAAAGGAGCAACTTCAGGTCAAATCCAAAAAGTGAAAAAACTTTTCTATGATTGTGATAGTGACACGATTTTACTTAAAGTTCACCAACTGCAAAACGTAGCCTGTCACACAGGAGCAAGGAGTTGTTTCTTTAATCCAGTCAAAATCCCTGCCCTGATTTAAATCAAATGTCGTTGTTGAAGTTAACTAAACGCGATCGCGATTCTCATCTTGCCGCTAAAGTTTAATAAACAAGAATTATTGTTTTTTAATTGTTGCCATTAGCGGTATCAAGAATTTTAAGAGCGGTTTGATGATCGAGCTGATCAAATACGCGATCGCGCTCACTAATACCATTTATCAAAAGTAACTGGAGAGTTAAAATAGAAAAGACGAACTCGAATTAAGGAGATGTCAGGTCGCCCTCAGATTGAAATCAAAGAATCCGTCAAGGAGCTAAGAACATTACTCAAGCAACAAAAAACGGCTTTGAATCACGCCAAAGTACAAGCTCTTTATCTCTTGAAAATTGAAGCGACAGAAACCGTCAGATATCTAGCGGTAATGATGGGACGCTCGGAATCAACAATTCACTACTGGTTACAATTATATCGGTTAGGGGGATTAGACAAACTGTTAGAAGAACATCCGAAAACCGGGCGACCAAAGAAGCTAAAGCTTGAAACTGTAGCTAAACTTCAACAAGAATTATCCCAACCCGAAGGATTTAATAGTTATGAAGAAATTCGGCATTGGCTTTTGGCGTGTCAAGAGATCAGACTTAGTTATCCCACAGTTCATCGTCTGGTCAGGTATGAATTAGCAGGAAAATTAAAAGTGCCTCGTCCTCAACATGAATACCAACAACCGGGAGTAGTGGAAGTCTTTCGACAACATTTCCCGACTCGAATTAGAGGAATGATGGCTGAAATTAGAAAGCGATGGGGAGCAGAAGTTCCCATTACTTATTGGTGTGCGGAATGCACTGCCGCTTTCCAGCCTGAATTGTATTCAGGCTGGGTCGGCAGTCAGGACGAGACCCGATTGGGTTTTAGAACTAACCTGGGTCGCCAAATTACTCGTCAAGGAATTAAGCCTCAACAAATTTTACAGTGGCATTATGACTATTATTATCTGTATGGATTAGTTGCTCCTCTAACCGGGCAGAGTTTTTTCTATGAGTTTTCTCATTTCAATGCTCAATGCTTAGAAATTTTCTTAGAAAAGTTTGCTCAAACTTATCCTGAGGGAGTCCATATTATCCAATTAGATAATGCCCCAGCCCATCGGGCTAAAACCTTGACCTTTCCCGAGAATATTATCCTACTATTTCAACCTCCTTATTGTCCGGAATTAAATCCCATTGAAAGAGTTTGGCAACATCTCAAGAAAGACTTAAAAAATCTCAGCTTTCTTCACTTGGATGAATTGAGGGAGCGTGTGACTAATCTTTTAGATCATTTTTCAGAAGAAGTCATTCATTCTTTAACGGGTTGGAACTATCTCATTGAAGCTTTATCTCTCTAGTTACTTTTGAGAATTGGTATAAGATAACGCGTTGCACTCGGTCTGACGACCTACGCAAAACTAAAAGGCCCGATCAGGGTCAGACTCTCACTCAGTCACGGAAGAAGGCGCGATTGCATCAGTTTTTTACATCCAGAGGGACGAGGATTGCTCGATAGATTAGAGATTGCTACTTTAATTCGCTCCATTTCTTGAGTAGGAACTGATTTTAGATCCTTTTTTACCCGTCGATCAAACTCTACGCTGTAGTCACCCACACTCAACTTCTAATTCCGCAAAGAACTCATCAAAGCTAACCCGCTCTTGTTCTGAGTCAGTCATGCGCTCTTCAGCTTCTTGCAAATCAAGGTTATCTTCCGCTTGTTGTAAAAGTTTCAGAAAAAGCTCGTAGTCTCTAGCTGGGATCATATACACTGGCTCCTTATTTAGTCGACTAATAACGATATGCTCGCTTGTCCCAGCAACATGATTGAGTGTGTCAGCAAAACGATCTTTTACTTCTTCAGAAGATAAGGAACGCATTATCAAAACCTTGTACTTTATGCACTTAGCGTACCTTAATTAATCCCGATTTAGCAGTCATTTTACTTAGCTAATGGGCGATCACATTGTGCTTGCTCTGAAAACCTACGCAGAACAAAAGTTTCGATCATATTCAAAAGATGATGTACTTTGATTATTATTAATAGCTAATAATACAGTGCAGCGGACGGAAAGCGCGATCGCCTCTGCGCTCATCTACGTTATATTTCTGTGTTATTTTAATAATGATTATCATTCTTAGTCAATAGTTAGGGAGATTAATCAGATGACAACCATACAGCACTATGCAACGAACTACATCGAAAACGCCAAGGTTACTCTAATTGCCCCAACGCAAACAATTGAGGCAAAGTCAGTAGAATATTGTATTTCTAGCGGTTATGTGAAAGTAGTCACTCAAGATGAACGCACATTGATTACACACATTAGCAATGTCGTCGTTGAAGTTAACTGAACGCGATCGCGATACCCAAGTCAGCGTAAATATTCAGAATTTAAATACAGTAATAATTCTCATGGTCAGTCAAATTCACCCCTCATCCGTCCAAGAGCCAATTCCTCAAAGCGATCCGCAAACCCTGTTACGCATTCGTCATACTTGCGCCCATATTATGGCAATGGCAGTGCAAAATCTGTTTCCAGAAACCAAAGTAACTATCGGACCTTGGACAGAAACAGGATTCTATTACGACTTTGATCGAACTCAACCGTTCACCCCAGAGGACTTGAGTCAAATTGAAGCAGAAATGCGACGCATCATTAAAGCTAATTTACCCATTGTTCGTGAAGAAGTTTCTCGGGAAGAGATGCGGACTGAAATTGAAGAACTCGGAGAACCCTACAAATTAGAAATTCTGGAAAGTATTCCCACAGACGAACCCGTCACACGGTACTATATCGGTTTTCCAGACTCTATTCCTGTAGCAGAAGGAGAACCCTCTCTCTTTCAGTCAGTTCCTCCTCAAGCAAAACCCAAAAATCACGATTACTGGTGGGATTTATGTGAAGGACCTCATGTGACCTTGACTGGAGAAATTAATCCCAATGCCTTTGCCTTGGAAGCCATAGCTGGCGCTTATTGGCGCGGTGACGAAAATAATCCTCAGTTGCAACGGATTTATGGAACAGCATGGGAAACACCAGAACAGTTACAAGTCTATTTAACCCAAAAAGAAGAGGCGAAAAAACGAGATCATCGTAAAATTGGGCAAGCCCTAGATTTATTCAGTATTCAAGAAGATGCTGGTGGGGGTCTTGTGTTCTGGCATCCTAAAGGCTCAAGAATGCGTTTACTCATTGAAGACTATTGGCGTAAAGCTCATTTAGATGGAGGATATGAGTTACTTTACACGCCTCATCTGGCTAGTTTGGGTTTATGGAAAACATCTGGACACGCTGATTTCTATCAGGACAATATGTTCAAGCCGATGGAAATTGAAGAGAAGCAATATCAAATTAAACCCATGAACTGTCCCTTTCATGTGCTGACCTATCAAACTCAGCAACGTTCTTATCGAGAATTGCCGATACGATGGGCGGAGTTGGGAACTGTGTATCGTTATGAGCGATCGGGTGTCTTACATGGTTTAATGCGGGTACGTGGCTTCACACAAGATGATGCTCACATTTTCTGCTTACCCCAACAAGTGACTGATGAAATTTTAGGCGTGCTGAATCTCACAGAGCAAATTTTATCAGCCTTTGGCTTTACTCAATATGAAATTAACCTTTCCACCCGACCCAGTAAATCAGTGGGAACAGATGAAGGGTGGGAGTTAGCCACGAATTCTCTTGTTCAGGCGTTAGAAACAAAAGGTTGGGATTATGTTTTAGACGAAGGGGGCGGGGCTTTTTATGGTCCGAAAATTGATTTGAAGATTAAAGATGCCATTGGTCGGCTTTGGCAATGCTCCACAATTCAAGTTGATTTTAACTTACCAGAACGGTTTAATCTGAGCTACATGGCAGATGATGGATCGCGCCAACGCCCAATTATGATTCATCGCGCTATTTTTGGCTCATTAGAACGATTTTTCGGAGTGTTAGTGGAAAATTATGCTGGAGATTTCCCCTTGTGGTTATCACCAACACAAGTGCGATTACTGCCTGTAAGTGATGCTCAACGGGATTATGCTGTTGAGGTTGCTCAACAGTTGAAACAAGCAGGATGGAGAGTTGAAGTTGATGCTAGCGGCGATCGACTGGGGAAACAAATTCGGAGTGCTGAAATGGAAAAGATTCCAGTGGTAGCAGTGATCGGTAAGCGTGAGGTAGAAAGTGGAATGTTAAGTGTCCGCACTCGCAAAGAAGGAGAGTTAGGAACTCTTTCTGTCGCTGAACTGGTGGAAAAAATGAGCCAGCCAATTTAGTTAAATTGCAGAATTAGGCATTTAAACTTAAAATGATAATCGTTATCGTTTTATTTTGTGAAACGTGACCCACTCGATTCCATGAATCGTTGTCAATACCATTATTTTTAAGAAGACTTTATGACTTTATCGACCCAAGAATCCCCATCTCCTGCTTTACCTTCTCTAGAAACCAAAGCCCAGCCAGTGGTCTCTGAAGAAGAGATGCGCCAGGCTGTCCGAACCTTATTAATCGGGTTAGGAGAAGACCCCGATCGCGAAGGATTACTCGATACTCCGAAACGAGTGGTTAAAGCTCTTCAATTCCTAACCTCTGGCTATCATCAATCCATAGACGACTTACTCAATGGGGCGGTTTTTCACGAAGATACCGATGAGATGGTCTTGGTTCGAGATATTGATTTATTTAGTTCTTGTGAACACCATATTCTCCCTATTATTGGTCGCGTCCATGTTGCTTATATGCCCAACGGAAAAGTAATCGGATTATCGAAGTTAGCACGGATTTGTGAAATGTATGGGCGACGCTTGCAAGTCCAAGAACGGTTAACGGCTCAAATTGCTGACGCGATTGAGGGATTACTCCAACCCAAAGGAGTAGCAGTTGTCGTAGAAGCAACCCATATGTGTATGGTTATGCGAGGAGTGCAAAAGCCAGGCTCTTGGACGGTTTCTAGTGCCATGCGTGGAGTATTTGCCGACGATCCGAAAACGCGACAAGAATTTATGAGTCTGATTCAACACCCCCAAAACTTCCGATAATTTTAATCCTCTCTTTTTTCGCGTGCTGATAGGTAGAGACTGCTTACACTCTATGTCTTTACCTATTTTTCCTTCCTCTCTTTCACCGTTAATTGTAAACACACAAATTGGAGGACGCGCTTTCCTCTCCCGCAGGAGTCAGAGAGCGCGAAGAAAATATGAATCCCCTATTTACCGCCCGCACTTCCATAGAACAGGTTGAGTCTGGTTTCTTACAAAAAGTCGCCGCACGCGCCCACGCGCTTTAGACGTGGGAGATAAGGCGAGTGAGTTGAGGGCTTCAATAGCCCGAAGACGAACCAACTCAAGCAGTTGGTGTTATGATTAACTCATTAACAAGAGGCGCGATCAACCTCTCTAAAAAACGTAAGCACCCTAACCGGTGTACCAGTAAAAACAAGACAATTTAAGTTTCTAAACTGTAGGGTGGGGCGCACCCAAACCGTATAATCAACGCTTTTGGAGAGAATTCCCTCTGGAGCTAAAAGAACTCGTTTCTGGAAGCTGTAAGGTGTCTCGATGAATTAAGAATCCAACGCGCTTTTAGTCGTTGGAGCGTCAATTGCTCCCAAATTTGATACCAATGGTTTGATTCCAGTAGTTACCACCGATGTCAACACAGGAGAATTGCTGATGCACGCCTATATGAACGAAGAGGCGTTAATTAAAACCATTGAAACGGGAGAAGCTCATTATTATAGCCGTAGTCGTCAGCAGTTATGGCATAAAGGTAAGGACGCGACCCCCGAATTCGATTCGGGGGCTTGTGTCGTCCGTCAATCTAGTGGATTGGTGCAAAAACTACACCAGTTAGCGATTGATGACGACCAAGATTGTCTGTGGATGCAGGTTAAAGTCGCTGCTTCAGGAGCTAGTTGTCACGTAGGTTATCGTTCTTGTTTTTATCGCTGTATTCCTACGGGAAAAAGTGCTATTGATTCCCAGCAACCAATTCAGTTAGTGTTCACGGAAGAGGAGAAAACATTTGACCCGAAAACAGTTTATGGTGATGCGCCCAACCCGACACAATTGTAAATTTAGCGAGTCGCTTTAATTAACAAAAAATCTAGTCTGCCCAATTTGCACTGGTAAAGCTAATGGATTTCTTTTCTCGAACCAATTTCAAGGCCGATCCTGCAAAAGTCCAGCAAGTCAAAACTTGGCTAACTGAAACTTTAAGTCTAGACGAAAAAGTCACTATTTCTTTAAATCAATTAACCTGCCATGAACCAAGTTGTCCGCCCATTGAAACAGCGATTGTCATCATGGAGAAAGCTCCAAAGCAATACAAAATTCATAAATCAATTGCTGAAATAGAGCGAACGGATATAGAGCAATTAATTGAACAATAAATAGTAAAATATCAAACTTTAATTAAGATGAGCAAACACACTATATTTGTCTGTAGCTCCTGTGCTTTTTCTCTTCAACAAAAGGATTATTTAGGACAAAGAGGCGGAAAACATTTATCCGATCGCTTAAAAGAATTACGAACAAACTGGCAATACAAAGATGAATTTATCATTCAAGAAGTTAGTTGTCTGAGTGCTTGTAATCGTCCCTGTGCTGTGGCTTTTGCTGCACCTAATAAAACTACTTTGATGTTTGGTGATTTGCCACCGATGACCAGTCCCTCTTCTATCTTGAGATTTGCCGAACAATACTTTGCTAGCAACGATGGACTCATTAAACGTCAAGACCGCCCAGAAGTTTTACAAAAAGGAATTTTAGCCCGTATTCCCCCCTTACCCCCAACGGAAAAGTGATCGGATTATCGAAGTTAGCACAGATTTGCGAAATGTATGGGCGACGCTTGCAAGTCCAAGAACGCTTAACGGCTCAAATTGCTGATATGATCGAGGGATTACTCCAACCGCAAGGGGTTGCCGTTGATCTTTCACCGTTAATCATTTAACCGTTCTCCTCCTATTGGATGATTGCTCCTTTGACAACCTTTGTTTACAATTATTTACATATCGGATTGAACTACATTCTTAAATCATCAAGAGGTCATCATGGAAGAAAATCGTAACGACTTTAAATTTGGTTTCAACACCTCCGCAGAAAACTGGAACGGTCGCTTAGCCATGATCGGTTTCATCTCTGCTATTTTTATTGAACTGCTTAGCGGTCAAGGTGTCCTTCACTTTTGGGGACTTCTGTAAACTCTATTTTAGTTAATTGAGGAGGGCATAAATCACTCCTCTCTCACTCTCAAATTAAGTTGTTAAGCTACTATACTAAAGTGCTGGGTAAGTATGTATTTACCCAGCTTTTGCTTATTGACAAGTTAGCTGCGATCGCGCTTGCTGTATTTTTCAAGTTACAAGATTTAACTGAGAAATACGTTTATAATGGCGTATATTGTTACTCACTAAAATCAAATTTTCTGTCAAGGCAATACTGGCAATTAATAAATCAAAATCAGCAACTGGAGTTCCTTTTTGTTTTAAGTCTGCTTTAAGTTGACCAAAATACTTCAAAGACGTTTGACTTAAATTCAAGACAGGCAACGATTGAATGAATTTTTCAGCAGCTGCTAAATTTTCATTGATTTTTGTTGAGTTATAAGCTCCAAAATACAACTCAGCAACAGTGATAACGGAAATGGCAATTTCTGAGTAACCTACTGCTAAGACGTTTTGCTTAACTGCTTCCCGTCCTTTCAGCCAATAAATACAAGTATCAGTATCAAGAAGATATTTCACAAGCCCTAGGTTTCTTGGCGACTACGATTAGTATAAATTTCTTCAATGATTATTTGGTCAGTTTTATCATCTTGCCAAGTTCCAAAGGTTTCTAACAAGGACAATTCAGATTTAGTTGGAGGAAAATTCATTTCTTCTCTCATTTTTCGATTAACAATGGCTTCAATCACTTTTTCCAATTCTGACAGAGTTAAATCAGTAACATTTTTAGTTGGGTTATCTTGGCTGTCCATTTTGATCATCTCACTTACCATAGGAGTTCCTGCTATTATTGTAAGTTAGCTGGAAAATGGCAACAGTCAAGCTACTGTCTGCGAATAAGATTACAAGCCAATCAAGATTCCGCCCCAAGCCAAGAGTACAGAAAAACCGATCGCTGCGATTGCTTGTTGGGCAATTAATCGTAAAGCAAATCTGAAAGATTGTTCTCGTGCGATTGTCAAAACCGTGACTAAACAGGGCAGTAAAACCCCTGCCAAATAGACTCCAGTTAGAATCTGCAAAGGCGTTAAGACAGAAACGGTATCAGCTTGAGCAAAGAGCAACAGTCCATCTTTGCGAATGGAAGCTAAAATGATGGGTAAGGAAGCCTCAGCCGGTAAATTAAAAGCTCCCATAATGGGATTAATGACCGTAGCAAGAGCAGAAATTACCCCTAGTGCATCCAAAACTGACGCGATAAGGGTAATCATAATGAAAATGGGAATTGCGTTGGTGAGAAATTGCTGAATACTCATGCGAGCTTCTCGCCAAATTTCTAAAAGTCTCGGTCTTTCTAAAAAAATCTGGTGTTCAATCATTAATTCATTGTGGGGAGAGCGAGCGATCGCAGGAGAACAAATACGAGCATAAATGAGAGTCGTAATTGTCAAATAAAGTAAATAAGGGATGACCAGCCATTGGAGCTTTGCCGCACTGAAAACAGCTAAAGTTGCGCCAAACTGATAAGAACAAGCAGAACCAAACGCGATCGCGCTGATGCAAGTTTGACGGGTGCAGCCAGAACAGGAACGGGTACTAATCACTGCTGGAACATTGCAGCCAAATCCCATCATCACTCGCACTAAGTCTCGACCTGATAGCCCAAAGGGACGTAGCAGAGGATGCAGGGCAATGGTTAATCGTTCCAATAACCCACTGGCTTTATAAGCACCCAACAGCAAAGCGTATAAAATGACCGTTGGCACTGCCCAGACAAAGAGGAGAGGCCCCATGGTTACTAGACCATAAGACCCGATAAGTATCTCTTTGAAGAGGAAAGGCAGGGCAGAGAGAGCGGTAATAATCGGGTCAAGGAGGGTTGCTACTAACGGATCTACGACCGCAGCAAAGGCATTAGCCCCCCAAACCGCAATCACCGCAGGCAGTAGGAGAAGCGCGATCGCGCAGAGCCAACCCCAGTCAGGATTCTCCAACCAAGTCGGGGCAGGTTCAAGTGAAGCGTGAGTCTCCCTCGGTCGCCAGTGCTGAGGAAATAGAGAAGGGGTTTTCAATGCTGTGAAGATGGCTTCTCGGTTTTTCTCCCTTAAATTTCGGGCATTCACTGGAATAATCGTTAAGCCACCCGCTTCTTGCCAATTCTCAACTGTTAAGTCAGCCCCAGCTTTGATTTTATCCCAAAATGTCATCACCACAATTCCTTGTTTTCCAGTAACTAAGGGCAGTAAGTCCCGTAAATCTTCTGCTGCATGAGTTGCTTTGACTACCAATATCACTGTTTCATTTGCTTCAAGTTGGGCAAGAGTCCCTTGACTGGTTTGGCAATCAGAACGGTAAAGGAGTCCTGGCGTATCAATAAACTGATAATCCTTGGTTTCATAAGTTTCACAAGTCACAGTCGATCCGCGAAAGTTAGCGCTGTAAGCGGTTTGAGCAGTGAGAGCAGAAATCAGTTGGGATTTCCCTGTACTTTCTTTCCCAAGGAGCAAAATTGTGCGTTGAGTTGTGCGGGGCATGGCAATTGGATAAAAATGATAATCATTATCATACTAACTTTTGACACGACTTTTTTCGATTAAGATTTATTTGATTTGCCATTGCTGATAAAATGAGAATGATTATCGTTTTAGAGGTGGGAATGGTTAAAACAAAAATCAATCAAGCTGTCGATATTGTCATTGTCGGTGCTGGGGCTGCTGGTGTTGGCTGTAGCGTTGTTCTCAAAGAGTTGGGAATCGAAAACTTTATGATTTTAGAACGACACCAAGTCGGCGCTTCTTTTACTCGCTGGCCAGAGGAAATGCGCTTTATTACTCCCTCGTTTCCCAGTCATGGCTTCGGCTTGTTAGACCTTAATGCAATAGCCCGCAAAACTTCTCCTGCACTGGCTTTCAAGCAAGAACACTTAACTGGAAAGCAATATGCCTTTTATCTACAAACCGTTGCCGATCATTTTGAGCTTCCTGTACAAACAGAAACTGAAGTCCAAGCTGTAACTCCCTTACCGCAAGGTGGGTTTTCTTTAGAAACTTCTCGCGGACGGATACAGTCACAGTTTGTTATTTGGGCAGCAGGAGAATATCAGTCTCCGAAACTGAACCCGTTTCCAGGAGCAAGTGAGTGCTTGCATAATTCCCAAGTTCGCTCTTGGCAAGACTTAGAAGGGGAAGAATTTATTATCATTGGCGGTTATGAAAGTGGCATCGATGCTGCTTCCAATTTAATTGCCTTGGGAAAAAACGTGGGAATCATCGATCGCGGTGAACCTTGGAATAATGATCATCCCGATCCCAGTATTGGTCTCTCTCCCTATAGTTTGCAACGCCTAGACTATGTTTATCGTACAGGACGCTTGCAACTGGTGGGAAATACCGCCGTTGAACAAGTGGAAAAAATCCCGACTGGGTATGTTGTTTATAGCCATGCCCAAAAATGGTTGACCTCTCACCCTCCCATTCTCAGCACGGGCTTTGATACTAGCTTGAAGCAAATTGCATCCTTGTTTGATTGGTCTGAAGGGTATGCTGCTCTCAATGAGCATGATGAATCGACCATCACTCCAGGTTTATTTGTCATTGGCCCTTCGGTCAGACAAGGAAATTTGATTTTTTGCTTTATTTATAAGTTTCGACAACGGTTTGCTGTGGTTGCTAGCGCGATCGCGCAACGTCTGGGAATTGATACGACTCCCTTGGAAACTTATCGCCAAGAAGGACTGTTTCTCAATGATCTTTCCTGCTGTGACAATGACTGTGTTTGCTAAGAGTAATATCAAACTTATGAGTTAGACTATTATCTGAATCTTAATGCCGATCAATAGATTGAAACTGTTTATGGGCAGGGTTGGGGTATCGCATTAAACCCGATTAAAATTGAAGATAGCAAAATTAAATTGACTTAATTTAAAATTATGCCAAGTTCAGAGTTAACACTAGAACAACTTATTGCTTTAGTGAAACAACTATCACAGGAAAAAAAACAAGTAGTTTTTTCTGCACTTTATGATGATTTAGTTGCAGATTATTCAAACTTAAAGCCAGACTCAGAAACTCAAGAATGGCTAGAAGCCAATTTAATTGATGAACTTCCACCTTATGAATGGGAAAACGACAGTCCTTCAGAAGGGAAGCCAGTGCGTTATGATCCCAACTTGGGTTTAGTTGTTGATGAGGATTAACTGTTGTCTAGAAAACTGCAAGCAGGTGATTTAATTCTGGTTAGCTTTCCTGTTCATCAACCTAAAGGACGTGAACAAGAAGGTAGAAGACCAGCAGTTATTGTTGGTTTACCAAAAGGAAAAGTGCGCTACCCTGTAATTTTAATTGCTCCTCTGACCACTCAGTCTGGCTCTTGGGTAGAAAATAATCCGACTCTTTATCCTAAACTTAACGCTGGTATAGGTGGACTGTCTAAAAATTCTGTTGTATTACTTGATCAAATTCGGGCTGTTGATGTTAAGCGTGTAATTTCTTACTTAGGAAGTTTATCCCCTAGAGAGTTCAAGAAAATTTTAGAGGGCTTAGAGTCAATGTTTGATTTTGAGCCTTAAAAAAATCATCATCCATTAGTTTTTATGGTTTCTGTATTTACTCAAAGAAGGAACTTCTTTTTAGATTACCTTCAAAGAATATTGATCGATGAGAGTATGTTTGCGTCTAGCCGTATCAAACTCATAAGTTAGACTATTACTGATATCCAACGTAAAAAACTCATGGCAAAGGAAAAAGCGACTGATGTTTGCCAAACTTTTTGTTTCGAGACTGAGAGGGTAAACAACGCCCTCAGCACAATGCTGAGTGATGAAATCTTAGAAGAAACGCAAATCCTTTTTAGTGCTTTAGCCGATCAATCACGCCTAAAAATTCTCTACGCTCTCAGTAACGGTGAGGAACTCTGTGTGTGTGATATTGCGACGATGCTCGGAGTTAAGGTGGCAACCGCTTCCCATCAACTCCGCAAACTGCGCGATCTCAAAATTTTGAAATATCGTAATGAAGGAAAATTAGTTTATTATTCCCTGCGAGATCAGCGAGTGATTGATATTCTTAACTTTGCTTTAAGTCAAATCATCATCTGAAGAAGACTGAACTTAATGTTTATCTTTTCTTTATTCTTTTTCCTTCAAACGTTCATTTGAATGTTATAGCATTAAACCAGACATCGAAGTAGTTGGGATGAAACGTTTGTCTCAACGTTCAAATACTTGCTTGAATGTAATAAGGAAGAGGGAAAATGGCTGACCAATGCTGTCAAGGGAAAACTCAAGCGCTCGAAAAGCTAAAAGGACGACAAAAGCGAGTCCTCTGGATAGTTTTAGCCATCAATGCTGTGATGTTTTTTATCGAATTTGGCGGAGGGGTACGCGCCCAAGCGCTCTCGCTAACCGGTGACTCTCTGGATATGCTGGGGGATGCGTTGGTATATGGGAGCAGTCTCTATGTGTTGAATCAAGGTCGCAAAGCACAAGCGAAATCAGCTTTATTGAAAGGGGGAATTATGTTTCTCTCCGCGATTGCAGTATTTGCGCGAGCAACCTACCAGCTTTTTGTCGGAGGAATACCGAATGTTCATCTCATTAGCAGTATCGGTTTATTGGCTCTAGGAGGCAATCTGATCTGTTTGTATTTACTGACTCGTCACCGCAACGACAACATCAACATGAGTGCGGTTTGGCTGTGTTCTCGCAATGACATTATCGCCAATACATCGGTTTTAGCGGCTGCAGGTCTTGTCTTTCTCACCCACTCTCCCCTTCCTGATTTAGTCGTTGGACTATTGCTGACAGTGGTTTTTGCCAAATCAGCAGGAAAAGTCCTTTCTCAAGGATGGAGAGAACTGCAAGGTTAAAAGTTTATGGAGGGAGACTGATTAAGAGTCTGTTAAAATTAAGACGTAAGTGTATAGATGACACCTGTTTTGCCCAATCGGGGATAATCGGTTTTCCCGCCCCCACTGCTAAAACCACTCGTCGCGCTGTCAGAATTTCTCCTGTGGATAGGTGCAGTTGAAATTTGTGCTGAAGGGGAGCAAGACTTAGTACCCGCGCGGGATATACTGTATCTTGTAACTGCTTCTCGATTATATAGCGCTTGGGGATGTTCAGGCGTTTGCGCTAAGACTTGATTGTAATTTTTAATTGCCTCTGAATAGTTGCCGCTGCGATAATAGGATAAACTGCGCCATAAGTAAGCCTGAGTCAGTCTGGGATTTTGTGGCAAGGCTGTAGAACAATCTGCGATCGCGCGATCAGAGTTTCCTAGATTGAGATGAGCAAAACAACGATACTGCTTTGCTTTAATGACATACTAAGCGGAAGTCCTAATGATCTTTGTCATCCTCAGTAGTAAATCTGCAAAGATGAACTATCTTCAACTGCTTTGATCTTACGCCCCCGCAGCAAACACCTGTTTTGCAGTTAAATTTAATTCTGGAAACGTTGGGGAGATAATATGCTCACTGCCCCGAAACTGTTGTGCCTGATACTCGCCATCGACCAATTGATATACGGAAAATGTCGGTTGTTTGGGCGATCCAATGTAGCGTCTTCCTCCTAGTCCCAAGTAATCAACAATCCAATATTCTCCAATCCCTAATGCTTCATAGTCAATTAGCTTGTGTCCATAGTCGTCTCGCCAGTTGGTACTCACAACCTCGATCGCAACTCGTACTGATTTTCCTAAAGTAATGGTTGATCGCTTTTTCCAGAAGGGCTCATCTTCTAGTGCTATCTTATCTAGAATCATCAGATCAGGGTTATAAGCAGTTTTATCAGTATTAATAGGCTTAATTACTGCTTCTAGGGGGATAATATACGGCAACTGTAACCGTTTAATTTCAAACCCCAATTCAAGGGATAAAAACCCACCTACTTGTCCATGTGTTCCTGTTGGTCGCATTTCAACTGGTACTCCATTGCGTAATTCATAGCGACCATAGCCATCTGGATACCAATCCCAAAATTCTTCAAGGGTCATCAGTTGAGGAACTGCTTCCACCATTGTTCCTAAACTCCTATTGGAAAATCACTATCAACTTTAGCTTAGCAAGAAAGCTATCTTATCTGTAATTCAGTTACAATGCCAATCTCCTTCATTACTTAGGGGGGTACTGAGATGAAGATGATGGGGAGAAGGCAATCGCAGATGGGAAATCTGAAACGCACCAAATTGATGATGCCATTACTGCATCCACCTCCTTTGAGGGCTCGAAAACCATCAAACGATTCCGCATCGACTTTTTCTTCTGCAACAGATGTGTGACAAGGGTTAAGGCTTGGGGTCCCACGCCAATAATGGCGATGTCGATTGAAGTCTTCATGATGACAAAATAGAGCTTTTATAATAAGATGATAATCATTCTCATATAAAAAACAACATCAGCTATGTTTTTCCAGCATCGATCGTC